>NZ_JBLWWF010000003.1:0-268516 GCF_048268085.1 Neptunicella sp.
CCTTAAACATGGTCTGTTGCTGATGCTGATATTCGATGCTAATTTTGCTAACAGGCATACAATCTGGAACGACCATGTCAGGTAAACCCAACTCAATCAGTGAATATATTTTATCCAAATCTGATCAGGCACAGACAAGATTAAATGAGCTTAGAACCTATTTGCAATTGGCTGATCAAGACGCCAGTGAAGAACTAAAATGGGGCAAGCCAGCGTTTGTCAATGAAGGTATTTTGTATGTCTATGCCGCGTTTAAACATCATATTAGCCTGCATCCAACACCGTCGGTTATTGAGCATTTCAAGCAGGAATTATCGTCTTATAAATTGTCAGGTAATACGGTTCAGTTTCCTATTGAACAACCGATTCCCAAAGAGCTGGTACTAAAGCTCGCCGAACTGCGGGTTTATCAAAAAAACCAGCAAGGTATAGGTTGGAAATAACCAACGGCCAATCACTTGTAGACGATTACACCGCTGATGGAGTCATTTTACCTTATCAGCCTATACTGCGGATTTATAGCAACTGGGATCACGGGGACACACTGCGCCTCTTGAACAAATTAATCGGGCAGGGTTTTCAATTCCCCGTTCTACCCAACTGATATTCAGTATTTTGGCCACACTCATTAAATCTTTTTTGACGCTAGGTGGAATATTGGCCGAACCACCACTGCCTACACAGGCCTGTTTTAAATCGGTTGCCAGCGACAGCGCATCTTTACCTTGCGCTTCAATGGCGGGGTTAAGATCAATACCGGCACAGAGCACGTGTTTGTTGCCAGCCATATCCTCTACCTTGATAGATTCACAGGAATAAATACGCGGTTCGTCCCCCACATTTAAAATGGAAATTTGTGATGAAGTGCCCTGCAAAGGAGCATTGATCATGCGAAACACTGCCCAGTGCTGACAGGGATCTTCCACCATACGCATATTGCCCCAGGGGAGTGGAATGCCGTTTCCACGGTACACCGCTTTGAGTTTGCCCGGTGCGTAGGCATCAAAATAATGCCAGTGCGGGTAAGGTGATACTGCCGTCATGCGGCGCATGGCGACCGACTCGGAGACGCCGGCCAGTTTGCCGGTGCTAATTTCGTAACCATGCCGATCCAGCATTTGCCGGAACGGCACTTTGGGGCACAACAATGCACCAGCAAAGAAGCTACACTCAAAATCGCGCCATGCCTGCAAAATATCCTGAGCTTCGACTACCGAAGAGGTGTTCAGCTGATTACCATCGGGTAGTGGCACCACTTCATTGCGGCCAGCCACCATCACGTTTTTTAATCCATCTTTGTCGTGTAATACACAATGACCAATATGCACCGCCAAATCGTACTTTAACCGCTGCGGCTGTGATTTCATCAGCTGGTTAATATGGATCTGGTTGGGCGGCTCAAAAAATGAGGTCACCACACTGTTGGTGTCCATCCCCATGCCATCCATTACGGTCTGCGGCGTTTTGTTAAACCACTTAATGGTGAGCCCCATATTGCGCGTGATTGCAACTAAGTCATCCACACTCAACGGTAACCTTTTTTGCCCGACTTCTTCGGCTGAACGTTCCAGATCCGGAAAGTGATTCTGGTGGTGTTCCTGATGGGCACGGATCAGTAAATGGGCAAACTGGCGACCGGTAATACCCGCTTGTGACAGCATTTCCGGTATAGCAATTTGTAAAATTTCATTGGAAAACAGAAAGTTGGGCTCTAACGCCATGCCGCTGATGCCGCCGCGGCTGCCTTTATTGGGAGTAATGGCCGCTTCTTCGGGGACATCATCTAAGAACCAGTTCAGATCCTTTTGAAAAACCTCGGCAATAATCTCCAGCACTTCTTCGCTGGGAACCCGTTTACCGCGCTCAATCATGGATAAATAAGATACCGACGGAGCAACATCAGCATTGACCTTGACGCAACGAGCCGACAGATCTTCCATGGTCAAACGATTGCGTTTACGCAGGTTGCGGATTTTAGTACCGAGAAAATGGGCTTTGCGGATCAGACTTTTATTAGGTTTCATTTTGTAAAATTTACACTGTGTAATTTTTATTGTGAAATTTTAGTTTAGTTTTCACTAGACTACAAATCAAGCAATAACGAAGTGCTTAAAACTATTTACTCGATAATCCAAGGGGAACGCAATGAATATGCCTCAACAAAAAAACGGCTTAATCAATCAAGAGTTTTATACCTTTATCAATGAGGAAGTCCTACCCCTTCACCATCTTCATCCCGGTAAATTTTGGGATGACTTTATCCAGTTGATAGAGGATTTGGCTCCGGTTAATCGTCAATTACTGTTAACCCGGCAAACGCTACAAAATCAGATAGATGATTGGCATTTACGTCATCAAGGACAACCTTTCGATGCGGCTGCCTATCAGTCTTTTCTGCATGAGATTGGTTACATCATTGAACAGGGCGATGATTTTTGTATTGAAACGCAACATGTCGATGACGAGATCGCCACTATAGCTGGCCCGCAATTAGTGGTGCCCGCCAAAAATGCCCGATTTGCGTTAAATGCGGCTAATGCACGCTGGGGCAGTCTATATGATGCCTTGTATGGCTCGGATGTCATCCCAAAATCCAATGGCCTTAAGCCCGGTAATACCCATAATCCGGCGCGTGCCAAACATGTTATTGCTTATGCCAAAGACTTTCTCGATCAGGCATTTCCATTAACGAATGGATCGCACCACGATGTCACCAGCTATGTGGTGTATTTCCAGCATTTAATGGCGTTTTTTCCTGACGGCAGTAACAGCGGCTTAAAACAGCCTGGTCAGTTTGTGGCGTTAAGCGGTCACAAGAGTGAACCTGAAACTATTGTACTGAAAAATAATGGCTTACATGTAGAGATTCAATTTGACCGCAACGGTTTTAACGGCGCCACTGATATTGCCAATATCGACGATATTCTGCTTGAAGCTGCGGTGAGTACCATTATTGATTGTGAAGATTCCGTTGCGGCAGTGGATAGCGAAGACAAAATTGAAGTTTATCGCAATTGGCTCGGTTTGATGCAGGGTAACCTGCAAGCCCGCTTTGAAAAAGACGCTAAAACCTGTGTGCGCAAAATGAATAAGGACAAACTGTTTACTGCACCAGATGGTGAAGATTATTGGCTGCATGGCCGCTCATTGTTGCTGGTACGTAATGTGGGGCATTTAATGGAGTCGGATTTAATTCAGCAGTCAAATGGCGAGTTTGCGCCTGAAGGTATCGTCGATGCGGTGGTAACTTCGCTAATTGGGGCACTGGATTTACAAAAACAGCAGGGGATCCGTAACAGTCGTACCGGTAGTATATACATTGTTAAACCGAAAATGCATGGACCGGACGAGGTGATGTTCAGTTGCCAGCTGTTTACACGAGTCGAAGCCATGTTAGGGCTGGCACCCAATACCATTAAAATTGGCATTATGGATGAAGAGCGTCGTACCTCGGTTAATCTCAAAGAGTGTATCCGTATGGCCAAACAGCGTCTGGTCTTTATCAATACCGGCTTTTTGGATCGAACCGGAGATGAAATTCATACCAGTATGCAGGCTGGGGCATTTTTACCTAAAGGTAGCTTAAAGTCCGAGCCCTGGATTAAGGCTTACGAAAATCGGAATGTGGATATTGGTTTGCAATGTGGTTTGCAAGGTAAAGCGCAAATTGGCAAAGGCATGTGGGCCATGCCGGATGAAATGCAGCAAATGATGGAGCAGAAAATTAACCATCCATTGGCCGGTGCGACGACCGCTTGGGTGCCTTCTCCCACTGCGGCGGTGTTGCATGCCATGCATTACCATCAGGTTAATGTGACCGATGTGCAAAATCGTCTTAAACAACGCAATGAGTCGCCCTTATCGGATTTGTTAACTATTCCCCTGTTAGCCAAAGACGCAGGGTTGTCGACTCATGAAGTGGAACAAGAGTTGGAAAACAATATTCAGGGATTATTAGGCTATGTGGTGCGCTGGATTGATGCCGGTGTGGGCTGCTCCAAAGTGCCGGATATTAATAATATTGGTTTAATGGAAGACCGAGCTACGCTGCGTATTTCCAGTCAACATATTGCCAACTGGTTGCACCATGGTATTTGTAGCCAACAACAAGTGCTGAATATTATGCATTGCATGGCCGAAGTGGTGGATCAGCAAAACAGTGGTGTTGCCGGCTACCAACCAATGGCTGAAGATCTGGACAACAACCTGGCGTTTAAGGCGGCCAAAGCGCTGATATTTGAAGGACTGCAACAACCATCCGGTTATACCGAACCGTTGTTGCACAAATATCGCTGTTTGGCTAAACAGGTTAAGGTTAACTAAGAGTTTTAGGTTTCGTCATTAAAGCCATCGTTTTATTTGGAGTAGAAAATTAGTGGAGAAATGGACTTTTTCGCCCCTTTATTGTCCTTAAAAAAGGGGCTCGCCCCGCATGGATGCGGGGAGAATAAAGCCATGATGACGTTGGCGAAGCCTATATTTTTTCTATTATGTGTTAGCTCGCAGCTCGCAGCTCGTTACTCGCTGCTGGATTTCGCCTTCTCAATCCATTCCAATGTTAGTTCTTCAAGCAAATCCAGCGGCAGGCTGCCGTTTTTGAGGATTTGATCATGGAAAGCGCGTACATCAAATTTTTCACCTAGCTCAGCTTCGGCTTTATTACGCAGCTCGCGTATTTTCAGCTCACCGATTTTGTACGAAAGTGCCTGCGCTGGCCAGGTGATGTAGCGATCAATCTGGTTGGTTACTTCTGGCATGGTTAACGCAGTATTGGCAGCTAAATAATCAATAGCTTTTTCTCTGCTCCATCCCATCGCATGCATACCAGTATCCACCACCAACCGACAGGCACGCCAGGCTTCATAGGTTAGGCGGCCAAAATCACTGTAGGGATCCTGATAAAAGCCCATTTCCTTGCCCAGACTTTCCGAATACAAAGCCCAACCTTCACTGAAAGCAGAATGTGACAGTGATTTTCTGAACTCAGGAATAGCCATTTCTTTAGCCAGCGCACCTTGTAAATGATGGCCGGGGATAGACTCGTGATAGGTCAGCGCTTCAAGATTATACAACGGCGAGGCTTTTAAATTGGTGGTGCCAACAAAATAGGTGCCGGATGTGGTACCGCTACCGTCGGAACCGACATAAAACGCGCCGTCATTGGGACTGGATTTAATATCAAAGGTATTGCGTGGTAATTTGCCAAACCACTTGGGTAACTGGCCGGCCATTTTGCGGCTGATATAACTGGCTTTTTCCAACAAGTCGCGAGCGGTGGTGGTGTAAAACTGCGGATCGGTACGTAAAAATTGGACAAACTGTTTAAAGTCACCTTTAAAGCCGACTTGCTGGATTATTTGCTCCATTTGCTGACGAATGCGTTTCACTTCATCCAATCCTAATTGATGAATTTCATCGGCAGACATTGATGTCGTGGTGTAATACTCAATCAAATATTGATAGTAATCCTTGCCGTCTTCCAGTTGGCTGATCCCGACATTTTTACGACAGTTAGGCATATATTGCTGAGTGAAAAAATCATACAGGCGTTGATACTCCGGAATAACAGTATCGTGAATTAACTTACGGCCTTTAGATTCATAGGCGGCTTTATCGGCGGCCGAAAAACGCGCTGGCATATTAGCAAACGGAGCATAAAACTCACTGGTGGTCACATCATCCACAATGTAATGGCTGATGGTTTTATCGTAATCGGCAAAGGCGCCGCAGTAATGGGTATAGCCTTTATCAATGGCGGCTTTTAGATTGACGATATGTTGTTGGTTGTAACGGGGGAAGTCAGCCAGACTGATCAGGTAGTTATCGTAATCCGCTTTGGTTAAGAACGACATGTTATTCGGCGCACCACCAAAATAGGTGTGATACCCGGCATAAATATTCATCGGGAACATGTAGTCAAATTGCTGGTAGCTTTTTGCTTCGGTTTGGCGTTCATAGCGAAACAGACGATAACTGAGTTGATCCTGCTCGGATAAATCATTGAGATCTATTTTGGCCAGTTTATCCAGCATTTGCTGATTAAACTTAGCCCGACGTTCACGCCCCGCGGCAGAGACATCCGGCAGTTTGCCGTTCATTCTAAATGCATCAGGATCCTTGCGGAAAAATAGTTGTTCCTGATTTGCATTGGCCCAGTGCTCATCCAGCAACTGGTGGAAAGCGCTGGTGCTGTCTGCGGCATAGGTTGAAGCGCTGAGTAACAAGGTTAAAATAGTGCTATACAGTCTTTTTCCGAACATCATTGCGGTGGTTCCTTGGGTTGAAGAGCAGAACGGTAAGCCCTTGATATTCTCACAATCATTTTTGATTACAAAATCATACAGCGAATAAGTCATTTCAGCAGTGTAAGCCTGTATAAACATGCAGCCGTAGTCAGACTTGTAAGAAACATGCGATAATTCGCGCCCTGAAAATACACACTCGCAGTTTGAGGACTTTTTGTATGGTAGTTGTACGTTGGTTGTTGGGTTCTTTAATCTTATTTTTTGATTGGCTATTTACGCCTAAAAGCGTCAAGCGTGACGCCGCTGTTCAAGCTCATATCGATAGACAAACCGCTCAATTGGCGCTGTATCAATTTAAAGCCTGTCCTTTTTGCGTCAAAGTGCGTCGCGCCATGAAGCGTAACGGGCTTAACATTGAAACCCGTGATGCCAAAGGCCATATTAGCTATCGGAACGAATTGCTTAGCGAAGGCGGCAAACTTAAAGTGCCATGCTTGCGTATTGAACAAGGGGAATCAGTCAGCTGGATGTACGAATCATCAGATATTATTCAGTATCTTGAGGGTCGCTTCGCTAAATAGCCTAAGTAATATCGGTTAGCAGAATTGTGACTTTGATATTCCGATTGATGACATAACGCGTTGATTAAGCGTGATATATTGCTGGTCAGATTTTTTATATAAGGAAAAACAATGTCCAAGTTTGAAAATGTCACGCTAGTCAGAGATGTGAATGTCTATTTTGGTGGCGGCGTTACCAGCCGTACGGTGGAATTTGCCGATGGTTCGACTAAAACCCTGGGGGTGATGAATCCCGGTGAATACGAATTCGGTACCGCTAAAAAAGAATTAATGGAAATTCAATCCGGTGATCTGGATGTGATGTTACCAGACAGCAGCGAATGGCAAACTTTTAAAGGCGGAGAAGCCTTCCATGTGCCTGCTAATGCCAAATTTCAGGTTAAAGTAAAGCAGTTAACTGATTATTGCTGTTCCTATTTAGACTAACAGCCTCCCTGCTGATGGTGGCAAACCATCAGCATTTCATCGTTGTTATTGGTAATTTTAACCTGTTGCCATTCATCCCTGTTGTAAAGCGTGTAATACTCCTGCGGTTAATTTTTGTGGCCTGAGAATTTGTGTATTCTCGGCAAAATATGTAATTTTCGTATTCCCAATAATAAAAGGAAGGCAATTGATGAGTATGCCGCGTCCGGTGCTGGGTTTGCTATTGATGTTATCCATAGCAGGCTGCAGTTCTACAATAAATACCCAAACTAATTCAATGAATGACGAGATGTCCAAAACTCCCACTAAGCTTACCCTTGAAGACTTGTATAAAAACAAAACTTACGTGACTAAAAAGCTGGGTTCTGTGCGCTGGATGCAAGATGGTGTGTCTTATACCGCGGTAGAAAAGTCAGCAAATTATGATGAAGCACAAGACATCGTGCGCTATCAGGCCGGAAACGACGAACGTCAAATTCTGGTGAGTGCTGAATCATTGATCCCGCAAGGTCAGGACAAGCCTCTGGCAATTGATGACTATCAGTGGAATAGCGATCAAAGCCAGTTAATGTTGTATACCAACAGTCAAAAAGTATGGCGTAGTAATAGTCGTGGTGATTACTGGTTGCTGGATATTGCCAGTGGCAAGTTAACCCAGTTGGGCGAAAGCCAAGGCATTGAAACTGAACCGGCTACCATGATGTTCGCCAAGTTTTCTCCGGATGATAAATCGGTCGCTTATGTGCGTGATAATAATATCTACGTGCAATCCCTGGCTGATTATTCTATTCAGCAACTGACCCAAGACGGTAAAGGCCACATTATTAATGGCATTTTTGACTGGGTGTATGAAGAAGAATTCTCCATTGCCGATGGTTTCCGCTGGAGCCCGGATAGCAAGCGCATTGCCTATTGGCAGTTAGATACCAGCGCGGTAAAAGATTTTACCATGATCAACAATACCGACTCCTTGTACCCTACATTAACGGTATTCCCTTACCCCAAAGCCGGAGAGAAAAATTCCACCGTGCGTATTGGCGTAGTTAAGCTGGATAACGGCAAAACTCAGTGGGCCAAGATCCCCGCTGATACTGACGACTTTTATATTCCACGGATGAATTGGTCAGGTAATAGCGACGAGATTCTGGTGCAAAAAGTCAATCGCTTACAAAACCATAATGATCACTATTTGGTGGATGTGAACACCGGTAAGGCGCGTAATATTTTTGTTGATGAAGACAAAGCCTTTATCGAGCGCTATTACGATGTGAAATGGCTGAATGACGGTAAACAATTCTTAAAAATCAGCGAGCGTGACGGTTGGCGCCATGTGTATCTGGTGAGCCGCGATGGCAAGCAAATCAAGGATATTACGCCGGGCGATTTCGACATTACCGAAATCGTGCATGTGGATGAAAAGCAGGGTGAGATTTATTTCACTTCTGGCAAGGATAATGTCATTGAGCAATATTTATATCGTGCCAAGTTAGACGGTAGTGGCGACATTGAGCGAGTCACGCCGGAAAAATGGAAAGGCAGTAATGGTTACCAGATTTCTCCTGATGGCAAATTGGCCGTGCAGACTTATTCTGACTTCCGCACGCCGACTCAGTACCACATCATCAGCTTGCCCGATCATAAAAACATTCGCACTCTGATTGATAACCATGAAGTCACCGAAGCACTTTCTGGTATTGCCATGAGTGATATGGAATTTTTCCGGGTACCCAGTTATGACGGCACGCAACTGGATGGCATGATTATGCGTCCGGCTGATTTTGACCCAACTAAAAAATACCCAATCTTGTTTTATGTCTACGGTGAACCCGCTGGACAAACAGTTAAAAATAGCTGGGGTCGCAGCGGTCCATTATGGTTTGAATACCTGACCGAGCAGGGCTTTATCGTTGCCTCGATTGATAACCGTGGCACTCGTTCACCGCGCGGTAGTGAATGGCGCAAGCAGATTTATCGTCATATCGGTACCTTGGCGGCTAAAGATCAGGCAACAGCATTGGACGAAATGGCCAAGCGTTGGAGCTATATCGATACCTCACGTGTCGGGATCTGGGGCCATTCTGGTGGTGGTTCCATGACGCTGAATATGTTGTTCCGCTATCCGGATAAATATCAGGTAGGTATTGCCGGTGCACCGGTACCCGATATTCGCCTGTACGATACCATTTATCAGGAACGCTACATGGGCTTACCTGATACGTTCACCACGGAAACGGGTCGTGAAGCCTATGATCAGGCATCGCCCATTACCTTTGCTGAAAACCTCAAAGGTAAATTATTGCTGATCCACGGTACTGGCGATGACAACGTGCATTATCAGGGCTCTGAACGGCTGATTAATAAACTGGTGGAATACAATAAGCAGTTCGAGTTTATGAGTTACCCGAACCGCTCACATTCCTTGCGTGAAGGTAAAGGCACCAGCTTGCATCAAATGACCATGATGGCGAATTTCTTTAAAAAGAACTTGCTGGAAAACAGTCATTAATTAATCCGTTTTAGTTTGTGATCCCCGCATGTTGTTGGCGGGGATCCAATCTCTTTTAGCTTGTAGCGCACTATTAGCAACAGTTTTGCTTTCCCTCCGATGACACCCCGTAAAAATATAATTTCTTTACAGATTATTAAACGGATCAACCGTATCATTGTCTTATCTATTTTTAGACGATGGAGTCAGTTCTACCATGCGTAAAGTCACCAAGGCGATGTTGTTTTCGGCACTGTTATGTCCGGGGGCAGGTCATTTTGTATTGAAGAGGCCCATGACGGCCAGTGCGTTGGTAATGATTACCTTGTTAGCCAGTTGGAGATTAGTGTCGACAACCTTTGACCGTGCACAAGCCATCGCCGATCAAATTCTGGCCGGTGAAATTGCCCCGAATATCGATGCTATTACTACCGCACTTGCCCAACAAGCCGAAGATCCGATGATGGGATACATGGGCATGGTGCTGTTAATATGCTGGTTCGTGGGTTTGATCGATGTTTATCGCATTGGACGCCAGCAACAACATAAGAGAGTGACTGAATCCAAAGATTAAAAGGTGATTGACCCCTTGGCTAGGGATAAAACAAAGCCCGGATTCGTCCGGGCTTTGTCTAACGGTTGGTAATGTTATTGCCGGCTGCCCTGATATTGGCCGAGTACGGTTTCACCATCACTGGTGACAGGCGGAATGTAATAGCTGACACTGGATTCACTGATGGTTCCGGTCAATTGTCCGTTAAATAAACTCAAGCTGTTACCGCTTATCGTCGTTGGCTGGATTACCCTGTATTGTCAGGCGCAACTGAGCGGCATCCAGGCTAAAGTCATTAAACTGATACAACATTACAGAGAGCGAAAAACCACTTAATTTTCAATGGTCTGAATATAATCTGCATTCAAAAACAGTGCAATAATTTAGTCTATTATTGATGGATTACTGGTTATTGTGAGCCTTAATTTTTTCCAATTTCTGATTAGCTTGTTGCAGTCTTGTTTCCATTTCCCGGCGTGCCTCGACCATTTCGTTGGCCACCGCGGCTAAAGATTGAAATTCTGCAAAGCCCAGCTTTTTCTCATCCAGCCGCTGATATTCGCGCTTGCAGCGATAAAAGAACATCACAAAATTGGAGAAGGCTTTTTGAAAGGTGATAAAACTGCGGATCAGTAAAACTATCAGTATCAGTGAGGTTAACCCGACAATTAACAGGCCATTACGTTTAACCTGTTGTTCCCTTACCTCAACCATGGGAGTCAGTGTTTGTTCAATAAGTGTGAGCTGTTTTTCCACCAAGTGCGCCTGTTGGCGAAAATCCCCTTGCATCCCTTCATTTTGGGTTAGCCCTACCTGCTGGTATGCATTAACCAATGCAATAAAACTGCTTTGATAATTATTTAGCAAGGACTGCAAGTGCGCTTGGTTGGCACCTTTATACTGCGAGATTGCTTGGGTGAGCTGATTGTACATCGTCTGTTCGCGGTTTACGTATTCCATTCGTCTACGCAGCATAAAGTCTTTTTCATGGCGGCGAATTTGCAGCAACATCACTTGATATTGACTCAAATTTTTAGCGTTAAAAGACGCTTCCAGTTCATGAATGGCATTACGGAAATGCTTCTGAAAGCCGCTATTCTCATCTAAACCAATTTGCAGATGCACCCCAACGAGTTTTAGAAACTGATCGCGATAGAGCGGAAATCCGCGCTGTATATCGGTAAAAATATCCTGCTCGGGAAAAAACGTACTCGAAGCATTGTTTAAACTGGCGAGATTAGCTTCAAACTGTTCAGCACGTTGCTGAAATTGCTCAACATAGCGTTTGTCGTGTCGCAGCAAAAAGTCTTTCTCATGGCGGCGTAGCTGCAATAAGTCGTTGGCTAATCCGAGTAGTAATTTATTTTGTTGATTGAGACTAATGAGTTGATTGGTATAGTGAATTTGACTGATTACCAGCACCAGCATTCCCACGACACAAACAAAAATGATCAACACCAGCCGATATTTTATCGAGTTAAACTGCTGCATTGCCTACCTCTCGGATTGGATCGGAATAGCCGATCAATAAGCATTGCAATCAATTGTGACAGAATGATGTCAGTGACGGCTGCGTAAAAAATGCAGGTTTAGTTATTTTCCTTCCATAACCAGCGTAATCCTTCCGGTAGCAGTGCACCACCATGCTGGTCGTTATGTTCGCCGTCTGTCCAGACGTTGTGCAGTTGATAACGTGCCTCTTCAAGCGCCTGTTGGTCGGCAATGCGGTTGGCGTACTCCAGCGCCTTAACCATTTGTTGGTTGGCTAAAAACCAGTTGCCCCATTCATTATCCAGATCGTTGATGCCGTCCTGAATAAAGATCCGCAACGGGCGAATGGTTTCACGGCGGATCAGCGCCGGATAATCCTGCCCGCCCAGTTTAATCGGCTGGCTGTCGGCATCAAAACCTATTGATACATAACTACCAATAGAGCTATACACTTTGCGAAATACATCGGGCCGATGCCAGGCCACCGTAAACGCAGCAATGGCACCACTGCTGGTGCCGCCAATCGCCCGCTGTTCCGGATCCTGAGTTAGATTGTAATCCTTGCTAACGGTGGGCAGCATTTCTTCCACAATAAAGCGCGCATAGCGATCATCCATGGCATCGTATTCGGGGGCGCGATGATCCGGGTTACTCATGCCCAGATTCTGCGGATAATGTTCGGACAGGTTACCCGGCGTAATAAAAATCCCGATAGTGACTGGCATGTCGCCTTTGGCGATCAAGTTTTCCATCACTTGGGGTACCCGCAATGAACCTTGTGGATTGGTGGCTCGTTGTCCATCCTGAAACACCAAGACACTGGCAGGCTTTGAGGACTGATATTGGGCCGGAATAAACAACCAGTAGCGGCGCACCGTATTGGCAATAATCTGGCTATGGAATTCAAATGGTCCTTTTAATTCCCCCTTGGGCACACCTTGTTGCGGGAAATGATCGGCGGTGAGTGTTAGTCCGGTTCTAATCGGTAATTCGGCAGCATTGGCGCTGAATAACGTTAGTAAGGCAAGTATCAACAGTATATGTTTCATGGTGAGCCATCCTTTTGAGTCGCTACTGGCTTAGTTAATCGGGTTTAATCGTCTTTATCTATAACAATTTTGCCAAATTCAGTCGTACAGAGCGTTGTATCTTGTTTTAGAATAGGCAACGAACTTAAAAAGGAAACGGCAGATGAAAAAGTTATTGGGATTAGTTTGTTTGACACTATTACTGACCGGCTGCGATAAAAATGAGGTGGGGGATATTTCGTTAGGCTTGTTTACCACCAAAGATATTAAGCTCAATACTCTGATTGATCCGGTAGTCAGCGGAGTCACCTGCCATGTCGCCAGCATTGAGGCCAATTTGAGTTTGGCCGATCCGTCGGATAGCTCCATTGCCTGCCGCCAGACTGGCGAGATCACCGCCCAGATGATCGCTAAAATCGATAAGTCCAAATCCGGTGAAGTGGTGTTTACCAAATCCAAAAGCGTATTGTTTAAAAACATGAAGGTACGGCGAATCTTTGATCCCGAAACCCAAACCTTGATGTATGTGTCCTATTCCACCAAAGAAACCTCCGGCAGTTTTAAACATAGCTTGTCCACCGTGCCGTTGTGGGGAACACAGGCCTACCAACAACAGGCACCTAAAGGCGAATAAATTTTGGCGTATCTGATTGCGGTTACCCTGCTGTGGGCATTTTCATTTAGCTTAATTGGTGAATATCTGGCCGGACAGGTGGGTCCCTGGTTTGCAGTACTGATGCGCATTGCCCTCGCAACAATCGTGTTTTTACCCTTTTTGCGCGTACGTCAGGTGAATCGTAAAACCGCGGTTAAATTGATGCTGATTGGTGCGATACAACTGGGCCTAATGTACGGCTTTTATTATCAGTCTTTTCTGTTTTTATCGGTGCCGGAAGTGCTGTTATTTACGGTGATGACACCTATTTATATCACCTTGATCAATGATTTTGCTGAACGCCGTTTTCATGCCAATTTTTTACTGGTTGCTGCCATCGCCACCGCTGGTGCCGTGGCTATCCGTTATAACGGTATCGACAGTAATTTTGTACTGGGTTTTGCCATGGTGCAGTGCGCCAACCTGTGTTTTGCTGCCGGGCAGGTAGGCTATAAGCGCTTAATGCAGGATGCCAGTCTCGATCAAAAAACCGTATTCGGCTGGTTTTTTATTGGTGCCTTGATCGTGGCAATTGTTTGTTATGTCATTTTCGGTAATCCGGCCAAGTTACCTACAACCCATCTGCAATGGGGGATCCTGATTTATCTGGGCACTATCGCCTCTGGCCTTGGCTTTTTTGGTTGGAATAAAGGCGCAACGCTGGTTAACGTCGGCGCACTGGCGGTAATGAATAATCTGCTGATCCCGGCAGGGATTTTGGTGAATTTACTTATCTGGAACCACAACGCTGATATTCTGCGTTTATCTTTAGGTGGTGGGATTATTTTAGTCGCACTGTGGCTAAATAAGCAGTGGCAAATTAGGGGTTAAGAGTATAGATGCTGACACTTAACTTGATTTTGTTCCAGCGTGGGAATTAACGCTTTTCTAATGGGAAAATACTGCGCTTTGGCCGGAACGGCCAGCAGTAATTTTCCCAGTGAGTTTACGAACGATATTAAGCAACTTGTTATGAGTACTGTTCGACAGGCAGAGAGCAACTATCACAGTAGACCCAAATTATTCCAAAATCACCAAACACTTCAAATCCATCTTCAAATGGTTTTACGTACTCAAATTCACCAAAAGTATAACTACGATCATCTGGATCGTGAATAACACCGATATCAAGATAACTGAAGTCAATATTTACAGCAGTGTTATCACTATTTGAGAAAATTACATCGTGTATTTTGGCTGTGTCTTCGAACTCTGTAACTCGAAATTTTAGGAATTTTTTATCTTGATGTGTCTCAATCCCAACTAAATTACCACCGATGACTCTATTCATTCCCTGTACTCATAACGTTTAATATATCGACCTTGTAAGGTTGATATATTAATTCTCTGTAATCATTAAAACCTGCATTAAATCATAGACTAATCGAACTAAAGCAAAATAAAAAACGGTTATTTTAAAACCTTATAAACCACCGGTGGTATCAATAAAACTGCCGGTGACAAAGGATGATTTATCTGTTGCTAACCACAGGACGGCTTCGGCGACTTCTTGTGCGGTACCGCCTCGTTTAAGCGGTATTTTTTCTTTTAAACGATCAACCCGATTCGGCTCTCCGCCAGAGGCATGCATGTCGGTATAAATCAGCCCCGGTCTGACTGAATTGACTCTGATTCCCTCGCTGGCAAGTTCCATTGCCGCGCCGCGCGTTAAGGTGTCCATCGCGCCCTTCGATGCGGCGTAGTCCACATACTCGTTAGGGGAGCCGGTTTTAGCCGCGCCAGAAGAAACATTGACAATGGTTCCCCCCACTCCACCATGATTGGTGGACATGCGTTTAATCGCTTCTTTGGTACATAAAAAACAAGACAGTACGTTAACTTCCAATATGTTTTTAAACCGTTCTGCACTGATGTCTTCCAGCCTTGCCTGGGTATCCAGAATTCCGGCATTGTTAACCAATACCGACAGTTCCCCTAGTTGATCTGCGGCAAGGAACAGCTTGGTGACTTCGGATTCATTCGACACGTCTGCCTGAACAGCAATACACGCCGCACCCATATCGGTAATTTCCTGTTTGAGTTGTTCGGCGTCATTTCGAGAGTGCTGGTAATTGATCACAACCGCGTAGCCGCTTTCGGCAAAGAGCTTGGCGGTGGTGGCACCAATACCTCTGCTGCTACCCGTGATCAGTGCGACTTTAGCGTTGCTCATAATTTTCCTCGATGATTAACCGTTTATATCGGTTGGCTAAAATGGTTTGCCTTATCCACTTTATGGGGCGTAACGGCATTAGTGCAGCGTTTTATTATTGATACGGGTATGCCAGTCACCATTGTGCTGTAACTCGCATTGTTGCTCGGTATCAAAAAATACATGCTGGCGAATATCTTTGACCACAATGCCAACTTTGAGCAAGTGGCCCTGAATCAACTTGCGCATATAGCGATCCTGCTCCTGTTCACAAGCCTGTTGTAACTGTTCATCGGTATCAAAAATGCAGGTAATCATTAAACTGCCGGGAAAACGGTCATAACTGGCAGTGTGGGTTAACCAGCTAAAGCCCTGCACCTTGTCTTTGGCCGTTTCACAGGCCAAGGTCAGCGCCTTAACCACATTGTTATCCAGTTTTTTAACGGTTTTTTTCATCGACGATTTTAACCAAAATGAGGTGGGAACTTGTTATTCTACATGGATGGTAAGCAATTCTTCGCTACCATCTTCATTTCTAACCCGTAATGGCAGTACATCACCTGTTTCCCTATCCATCAGGTCTTGGGCTTTGCTGGTAGAGCAGCCAGGGATTTTGCATCCATCAATGGCGATAACAAGTTGACCTACCGTCACACCAGCTTTGTCTGCAGCAGAACCCTCCACGACTGATTTTACTTTAAATTCGACCACCTCTGGACTAAATATTCCATCTACCGACACATCGGCCCCCATGCCGATACTGCCTTTTGCCATCACGTTGAGTGGCAGAATGAATAACAAAGCGAATATATTTAATCTGATTTTTTGCACGGTCTTTTCCTTGATATGTAATTGATGCTAAACGTCAGTTTAGTTTTTATGAGTAGATTATTGTTGTGCCTCAAAACCTTAACATGGTTATTCTGTGAGTCTATATCATGGCAGCTAATTCACGCCTGTTGAGATGTATAATCACTATTACAGAATCGTACTCGGCAAAAAAGTAATAATGCCGCTACCCACCTTAACAGGCAAAATGCTAGGCTAAGGCCTGATATTTTTTTACCGCAAATTCGCAAATTAAAGGACGCTATTTTTGCTCACCGTTTATCCCTCGAATAAGTTGGAACACCATGTTGATGTATTGCTGGCGCTGCTGAATAGCGTGCGGGTTTCACCCTTGCAGCCGATGACTATTCTGGTGGAAAACAAGGCCATGCAGCATTGGTTGCAGATGGAAATTGCCAAGCGTGCCGGGATTGCCATGCAGTTCGAGTTTAAAATGCCCTCGGCGTTTATCTGGCAAACAGCACGACGGGTGATGGACAACGTTCCCACCGATACCACCTATAGCCGCGATGTATTGCGCTGGCGGATTGATGAAATTCTGGATTCGGATACCTTTAACCAACATCCACTGGTGATTGAGGCAGAGCTGCGCGGTTATTGGCAGCGCAATAACAGTATTGCCGCGATGATGCGTTTTCAATTGGCCTCGGAACTGGCCGATTTGTTTGAACAGTACTTAATGTTTCGGCCGCAGGAATTACACGACTGGAGTCAGGGACATAGCCCCCATTGGCAAGCTTATTTATGGAAAACTCTGGTGGAACAGGATGCGCAACACCCCTTGGCGGTGCAGCAACTTTTGTTAAGCAAGTTGACTCAGGCCGATTTGCCCGAACATCTGATGATGTTTGCGATTAATCATATGCCCCCACAAACCTTGGAATTGTTTAAAACCCTGTCGACTAACATCAATATCCACCTATTTCACCTCAATCCCTGTTTTGAATTTTGGGGTGATGTGGTGACCGATAAAATGCGCAGCCGTCGTCAGCCCGATGAAGTCGATGGTGAGCAAATCAGCAATCCGTTATTGGCTAACTTGGGCCAGCAGGGCAAAGACTTTTTTAATCGCCTGTTGGAAGGTGGACACAACGAAATTAGTTTGCAGGCTGATCATATTCCAGCGGAAGCCGAACCCTCGGTGTTGCAACAAATTCAGCAGGATATTCTGGAACTGGTGGATGCCCGCCAGATGCCGCAACACAAAATCGATAATAGTATTCATCTGGTGTCCTGCCATAGTGCCTTGCGTGAAGTGCAAACCCTGCATGACTGGTTATTACATCAATTTAATCAGGATCCGGAACTCAGCCCCCGTGATGTGCTGATTTTGTGCCCCGGAGTTGAAGATTACGCGCCTTATGTGTTGTCGGTATTTCGCCATCCCTATGCAGAATGGAATGCCGATTCGCCACGTTTACCCTGTTCGGTAGCCGATAGAGCGCCGCTGGATGCCGAGCCGTTGGTGGCAGCTTATATGGATTTACTGGAATTACCCGACAGTCGTTTTTCGGTGAGTAAAATTATCAGCTACCTGAAACTGCCAGCCATTGCCGAGCGTTTTGGTATTGATGAAAGTGAAGTGGATACATTATCCCGTTGGTTGGCCGAAGCATGCGTGCATTGGGGGCTCGATCAGCAACATAACCAAAAGTTGCTCGGTAGCGATTCTGCCCAAGTTGATGATCGTTTTAGCTGGCGCTGGGGATTACGCCGGTTATTGATGGGCTTTATGCGTGCCGATCATGAACATATCAGAGTTGACCAACAGCAACGTGAATGGCTGGTGCTGCCCACTGTCGAGGGCGCGTCTTCGTTGCTACTTGGCCGACTAATGCAGTTGCTGGAAAACCTGCAATATTATGAGCAACGCTTGAATACCCCACGCAGTAGCGAAGGCTGGCAAACGTGCCTGACAGAGCTGAAGCAGCAATTTTTTGCTGAACCGCAACAAAGCTCAGAAGCCGATGAGATAATCACCAAAGTGATTACCGACTTACGTAAACAGCATGATTTAGCCAACAGTCAGCAAAAAATCCCGCTTACGGTTATTCGTCATGCCCTGCAAAAACGCTTTAGTCAGGCGGATAATTACAACCAGTTTTTAACCGGTGCCGTGACGTTTTCCTCTATGGTGCCAATGCGCAGTATTCCCTTTAAAGTCGTGGCGATTTTAGGCTTGAATGACGGCCAGTTTCCCCGTCAAAGTCAACCTAACAGTTTTGATGTGCTGGAACTGGGTAGTCGTGCCGGTGACCGTTCACGCCGTAACGACGACCGATATTTGTTTTTGGAATCGCTGTTATCAACCCGCGACAAACTGTATTTAAGTTATGTGGGGCGGGATATTAAAAACAACAATCCCAAGCAGCCCTCGCTAGTGTTGCAAGAGTTACTCGATTATCTGCATAAAGGTTATGGCTGGTTAGAGGAGAATAATCTTAAAGGTCAGATTGATCAGCAACCTTTGCATCCTTTTAGCAGGGATAATTTTATTGCTCCGCAAGGTAGCTTTGATCAGGGCTGGTTGAAGTTGGCCATCGCCCAGCAAGCCGGGCGTAATAATTTACAGGTGCAATCGATTCAGCCATTAGATTGGCCTGATGAAGCCCTGAATATTAGTGAATTGGTGCGAGCGCTGGATAATCCGTTAGCCTTTTTTGCCAATCAACGACTGAATATGTGGCTTAAAGATCAAACGGTGCAGCTGGATGACAATGAACCTTTTGCGTTGGACGCGTTAACCAGTTATTCAGTTAAAGATCATCTGTTACAAGCCAATCTGGATCAGGATGATGGTGATTTTATTCATCAACAGCAAATTGCTGGCAGATTACCCCGCGCCGAATTTAGCCAGGACAAATTAACCGATCTGCAAACCAAAATGCAGGACTTTTTTGAGTTGATGTCGCCCAGTTTAGCCAACACAGAGATGCAATCGGTAACGGTAGCGCTGGCAATAGATGAAAAGCAACGCGTTACCCTTAACGGTGAGTTTTATTATCGTGATGATGACAACTTATTGGTGTATTGGCGACCAGCCTCACGCAAGGGTAAGGATGATGTGCGTTTGTGGTTACAACATCTGTTAGCGACCATTGCGCTGGATAAACCGATACGCTCGCAGGGCTGGTGTGAAGACCGAAAGAATCCGGTGATGATCGATGCCGTATTGGATAAACCGGCCGCAGAGCAGCATTTGTGCAATATTTTGCGGGTTTGGCGTCAGGCCAGTCAGCAACCATTGTTATTACATGCCGAGTTGGGCCGAGCCTTGTTTGAACCTGTTGCCGAGCCACAAGTTGCCACTTTACAAGACTGTCAGGAAAACTGGTTGGCGCGTTTTGCTGATCAAAATACCCCACTGGATCGTGACGGTTATTTGCCCTGGTTTTATCCGCAGATTCCGCCGCTAGATGAAACCCTATTCAAATCGCTAAAATCGGTTTATGCGCCGCTTTATCAGCACCTGAAAAAACAAACTGGCAGGGGGAAAAAATCATGAGCGATTTGTTGAACAACCCTACCCCAATCAATATGCGCCCTTTGCAGGTTGATCAACTGCCACTGCATGGCCGTCATATTATTGAAGCCAGTGCCGGCACCGGTAAAACCTACAATATTACCAAGCTGTATCTGCGCTTGTTGCTGGAAAAAAAGCTCGACGTACAACAAATTTTAGTGGTGACCTTTACCAAAGCCGCTACCGAAGAACTGCGTGGCCGGATTGGTAGCGAAATTCGCACGGTATTAGCGGAAACCGAACTTCAACTGGCAGATCAGCAAATAGAGTCGCCGGAATACCTTACTTTAAAAGAAAGTAGGGACTTACTGCATAAAGCTTTGCTGCATATGGATGAGGCAGCAATTTCCACTATTCATGGTTTTTGTAAGCAAGCGTTGACCCAACAGGCGTATTTAAATGGGGTGCCCCCGGAAGCTAACTTGGAAGTGGATTGTTCCGATATACTGATGGACACCATTCGGGACTGGTTACGTAGTTTATCAGCTGCGCAATTGGCGTTGCTGAACAAAAAAGATCCGGATGATTTTTATAAAACCTATCGTGATGCGATTGAATCGACAATTCAAATTCAACCCGTACTAGACGAGCAAGGCATTGTCGCCAAACAGCAAGAAATTAAACAGCAACTTGCTCACTTACTGGCACCTTTAGCCGACGATATCCAGTTAGTGCTGGTGGAGGAGGCACCCAAGAATCCCAATCGTGCCGAACAGTGGCAACAAGTAAGCCAATGGCTTGAGTTACCGGATTGCAGCGTTGAAGAGCTTAAAAAAGCTTACGAAAGCTTTTTCAAAAAAGATCGCGCAATAAAGTCTGCTAACTCCGATGCGCTCGAAAAGGTTAAATCGCTGCTTATTAGCGAGCGAGCTCTGGAGTTGTTTAAACAGATTGAAAAACTGCAAAATCAAAAAGCCTCTATTCCTGCCCGTCAACTCATTACTAGCGGTATTGAGAATATTCGTCAGCGCTTTGCCCAGTCTAAACTGGCGGCCTCCAAGCTGGATGTGAATGATTTGGTAGTGCTACTTGCCCAGCAGTTACAATCAGCCAATGCAGATAAGCTGGCCGAGGCGTTAGCCAAGCAATATCCGGTGGCGTTGGTGGATGAGTTTCAGGATACCGATGCCCATCAGTACGGTATTTTCGCACGCTTGTATCCAGCTGGTAGCCGCGATAAAAGCTTGTTTATGATTGGCGATCCCAAACAGGCGATTTACCGTTTTCGCGGGGGGGATATATTCACTTATTTAAAAGCCCGACAGGCAGCGGACTACCATTGGGTAATGGATACTAACTGGCGTTCCACGCCATCAGTGATAACCGGTTATAACTGCCTGTTTCAAGCTGCCAATCAGGGGGATGCGGTATTGGGGCAGGGGATTGAATATCTGGATATTGGTTACCCTGGTCCCGAGCAGTTACGTAGCAGCGATGAGCATATTAGTGATCCGGACAACAGCATCACGGCGCTTAATTTTATTGTGGACAGACCCGAGGCACAAAAACCAGATAAAGGCTTAAGCCGGGACGAAAAGGATCAATCCCATCAACATATTGTGGATGCGATGGTGGCCGAGATTCAGCGTTTATTGGCACAGGTGCGCATTAAAGAACAGCCATTACAGGCTGGTGATATAGCCATTTTGGTGCCCAAGGGGACACTGGCAAAACGGGTGCAGGACAGCTTGCGTGAACAGGGAATTAACTCGGTATATTTAAGTGATCGTCAGTCGGTGTATCAAAGTGTTGAAGCCGAAGAACTCAAACGAGTGCTGGACGGCATTCTGGCCTTTAATGATGATCGTAAACTGGTGGCAGCACTCTCGACCCGGTTGTTTGGCGGCGATAGCCAGTTGTTATTTGATTTACAGCAGCCGGATAACGATGAGTTGTGGCAGCAAAAGCGTGATGAATTTGCTGCATTACGCCATCAGTGGGATACACAGGGTTTTTTACCCATGTTGATGGGGCTGGTACATGAGTCTTTTCGCCCCGATCCGGATAGGCACGAACGCTCATTAACCAATATGCTGCATTTGCTGGAATTGCTACAAAAAGCCGCCCAGCAATTTCGTTACCCGGCCCAATTGCAAAACTGGTTTGTGCAACAAATTCAATTACAGGATCGTGCCGAAACCAGTGAACAACGGCTGGAAAGTGAGGCTAACCTGATTAAAATCAGCACACTGCATGGTTCTAAAGGCCTGGAATACCCTTTTGTTTTTATACCTTTTGCAACGGAATACCGTGATCCGCTAAAACGCGGTAATAGTGCCAGTGAGTGTCTGAAATATTATGACCATGAGGCGGGAGAAAACCGCTTTTGTTTGCAAACGGATGATCAGGTTAACCAATGGGTAACACAGGAAGATAACGCCGAAAAAGCCCGTTTACTTTACGTCGCTGTGACCCGGGCGATTTATCGCTGTTATGTGGGCGCTACTGAAGGGGATAAAAATATTTCCGCAACCCCGTTAGGACTGGTGGCTAACCTTAAAACGAATGTGTCCGCTCAGACTAGTTTATTTAACGCATTGCAACAAATGGCAGCAGCCGAACCGGCTATGGGGGTGATGGAAGCCCAGCAATTACAGGCAAAATGGGATGCCACACAAGCGCAAATTAACCCAAACCGCGACGAATCATCTGGCTTACTGTCAGTAAGTCGTTTTGCAGGCGAAATTAGCGCAGCCTGGCGGATTAGTTCATTCTCGGCCATTACCCGTTTTAGTCATAACACGCGACTGGATCAAAAAGAACGCGCCGATCAGGCCGCAGTCGCAGGGCTAGAACAGCCAGAAGCTGAATTGATCGACGAGCAGGCACCGCTGCGTTTTACCTTGGCTAAAGGCGCGCACACCGGTAATTTGCTGCACGATACATTTGAAAATCTTGATTTTAGTCAACCGGATAACCAAACCAATTGGGACGAGGCATTGGCGTTACCGGTGCAGGCGTATGCCGATCCTGAGCTGGATGTGAGTGCGTTGCAACGATGGTTAACTGAATGCTTAGCCACTAAGCTTCCCGCATTGAATGAACCACAGACAACGTTGCGATTGCAAGATCTCAGCATCCAACAAACCAGTCGGGAGAGTGAATTTTATTTTGATATGCACACCCATCAACGTGGTGCGTTAGGGCGCTTTTTGGCCGAGTATCGCTTGCAAGACAATGCCGATTTTAATTTGCCGGATGAACTGCAGGGAATGATGCACGGATTTATAGATCTTATTTTTGAACATCAAGGTCGCTATTATGTAGCCGATTACAAGTCTACTCATCTTGGGTATAACCTAAGTGATTACTCACATAATAATATCTTAGCCGATATGCAGGAGCATTTTTATGATCTGCAATATCTGATTTATATGTTGGCGTTACATCGCCATTTAAGCGCTACCTTGCCTGATTATGATCCATATCAGCATTTGGGTGGCGTGTATTACTTGTATCTACGTGGCATGTCTCCCGGCAGCGACAATGGTATTTATGCAACTCAGGTAACCCCTGAACAGATCAGAAAACTGGACAACCTGTTTAAGGTACAGGTGTTTGCCGGAGAAACGGCATGAGTTATAGCAACAGTCAGCATTGCATGAATGCGTTGGCCGAGGTGGAAGCCATCGACTTTTTTGTTGCCAGCGAATTGTTGGTTGAATTTGAACAGACAGACAGCAGCCATTTACAGCATGTGTTTATTGCCCTTAGCCAGTTTTTGCGCAATGGCAGCAGTTGTGTGCCGCTTTCGGTATTGGCCGGGCAAACGCTGTGGGCCGATGGTATGGGCAAAAAAGGCTACCGTTTTGCAGACTTAGCCAGCCTTGAGCAACAGCTCGCTGCACTCCCCATTTTGCCAGAGGATGATGCCAGTATTGTGCTGGAAAATGGTTGCTTGTATCTGCGCCGTTATTGGCAATTTGAACAGGAAGTGGGTGAAGCTTTAACTCAGCGTATTCAGCAAACAATGGTACTGACCGAGCCGCAGCAGCAATTGGCTAAACAGGCATTAGCCAGCCTGTTTACCCAGCAGAAAAGCGATGAAATGGATTATCAGGCCGTGGCAGTGGCCAACGCCTTGCAACGCAAGTTAAGTGTTATTTCCGGAGGCCCCGGCACCGGTAAAACCTATACGGTAACTAAATTATTGTTGGCACTAAAATGGTTGTATGGCGATCAACTGAACATCAAACTGGCCGCGCCAACCGGCAAAGCCGCCCAGCGCATGAAAGAATCCATCAGCAATAACCTAACTGCCATTCAGCAACGCCAGCAAATCGATATAGAGCTAAACACCGAAGCGTCGACACTGCATCGGCTGCTGGGCATTAGCCGCAATCCGGTTGCGCCCCGTTATCATAAACAGCGACAGATAAATTGTGATGTACTGGTCATCGATGAAGTGTCGATGCTGGACTTACCCATGATGACCCGTTTGTTACGGGCATTACCGGATGCTGCGCAACTTATTTTATTGGGCGACGCCCAGCAATTGGCCTCGGTGGAAGTGGGGCAGGTGATGCGCGATATCAGTTGCGTGCCCCACCCCGGTTATTCAAACCCAACCGCTGGTCATATTGTCGATTTATTGAGTGCACCCTATTGGCTGGACTCGTTACAGGCTGCATCAGCTCGCGCGAATTACGATTATCTCACCATTTTAAATAAAACCCATCGTCAGGCTGAGACGGCTAATCTACAGAATATTAGTCATCTAGCCAGCTTGGTGATTAATGATCAGGCTGAACAAAGTTGGGCGCTGTTGCAGCAAAGTTTGCCCACTGAGAATCAAGAACAGGGAAATACACAGCAAGAGCTTGGATTTGATCAGGGCCAATTATCGCTGTTTGATATTGAGCACGCCAGCAATGGACAAGGTTTAGCGGCTGAATTGGCGATGTTGGCTAAACAATATTTTCGCCCCGTGGCACAGGCGAAAGATATTCAACAGGCGTTTAACGCACTGAATCAATTCAGAATTTTATTGCCAACCCGGGTAGGTGAATCCGGTGTCGACGCAATTAATCACCAAATCGAACAGGTACTGCATGGCACCGCTTATCGTGGTTCGAGCTGGTATCGTGGTCGGCCGATTATGGTCACCGAAAATGATTATGCTAATGGATTGTTTAATGGTGATGTCGGGTTAATTTGGCCGTCGGAATCGGGACAACTGATTGCCTACTTTGAACAGGCTGAAGGATTTAAAAGAGTCTCGTTGAGTCGTCTGCCCAAAGTGGAAACCGTGTATGCGATGACTATTCATAAAACTCAAGGATCGGAGTTTGCACGAGTGGCAATGTTGTTACCCCCAAGGAATAACCGGGTCATGAGTAAAGAGTTGTTGTATACCGGTATTACCCGCGCCAGACAGCATGTTTACCTGTTTGCCAATCAAACCAGTTGGCTAGCGGCATTTAGCAACCCAGCTAATCGTTATTCCGGCTTAAAGCACCGGTTAATCCCAGACTAGCTGGGCGAGATTACCTATTAGCAGCATACCGCACAGCAGCTTCCAGAATAGTAACGGGTTACGTTCTATTAGGGGGGCGTTTTCAACTTGTTGCAGCATGCTTTCATTGGGTTTTAACAAGTCCATTTCGAATTCGGAAAAGGCTTGATAACGATTATCAGGATGGGGTTGTAATGCTTTTTTCAGCGTTAAGTTAACCCATAATGGTAAATCGGTGCGGTGTTTGTTTAAGGCCTGATACTGCCATTCATTAAAGGATTTGGGAATGTAATCCTTGTAAGCAAAAGGCTTGTAGGGGAGCTCACCACTGAGCATTTCATAACAAATCACCGCCAGCGAAAAAATATCCGACTGATGTGAGCTATTGTTGGCGATTAAATATTCAGGGGCGATATAGTTAACCGAACCAAGGGGTTGTTCATCTTTGACATGTTGCTGGTTTTCGGCCAATCCGGCCACAAAAACCGTACCGAAATCGATTAGCTTCACCTGTCCTTGTGAGGTGATCATGATATTTTCCGGCTTTAAGTCGCGGTGTACCATATCCAGCCGTTGCAAAGTGCGTAAGGCGGTGATCACTTGTTGAATAATACTGCGTACTTGTTCCAGCCCTGGATGAGGATTGTCGATAATCCATTGTCTTAACGTTTGGCCTTCAATATATTCGCAAACATGATACAAAAACTTGGCTTTTTCTGGCCGATGGTAAATGCGCATCACATTGGGATGCTCAATCCGCTCGCCAATCCACGCCTCATGGGCAAATCCGCTTAAATAAACCGGATCATCAGCAAAGTTTTCGGACGGGACTTTTAGCCCGTAAATCTTGCCATCATCTTCATTGATCACTTTATATAAACTGCTGCGGGTTCCGTTGAACAATATTTGCAACACCCGGTAACCTTCCAGTTTCATGCCTATTTCCAATGGGGGTGGAATGGCTAAACGGGTTAATTGCCGGTAGTTTTCATCAATGTCGTAGCCGGGAAGTTCGTTCACTCTGACGATTAGACAAGTCAGATTATCATCGCTACCGGCTTGCTCTGCCTGCGCCACGATACGTTTGGCTAAGCCTTCCAAATCGGCTGAATCTTCCTGAATTAACTGATTGATTTGCTTGTCACTGATAAAGTCATGTACCCCATCGGTGGTAAATAAATATAGGTCATGACGCTGTAAATCGACTCCCCGGTAGTCCACATCTAAATGAGGATCGATACCCACAGCTCGGGTTAGATAGCTATTGCTGCCTTGAAAATGTTTGTGATCACGGGTGAGTTGTTCGAGATTGCCGTCCTGACAACGATAAATCCGGCTATCACCCACATGGAAAAGGTGGGCACTGGTGGATTTAAACACAATGCCGCTGAAGGTGGTGATCATGTCGCTTTGTTGATCGTAATAGGTACTGCGATGCCCCAGACACCAAAGATTTAGTCCGCGTAAGACTCGGGCGGCCGCGCGTTTTACTGACCAGGTTTCAGGTGTAGCGAGGTAATCATCAATGAAATTGGTGACGCATGTCACCGAAGCCAACTGTGCTTGACGGCATGCGCTCACCCCATCGGCTATCGCAGCCAATGCCCCTTTATGTTCCAGTATTTCCCCATCGGGTTGATAAGCAGCAAAAGCATCCTGATTCTCACTTTTGCTGCCGGCAGTAGTATAACCACCAAATTCAAGTTGTAATCTTTCCACATTATCACTCATTGGATGGTTATTTGTGGGTTAGCACTCAATATATACTACCCCACGGTAATTAATTCTACTGTACCATCTTCCCTCACTTCTGTAATAGTCCCTTTGGGTTCAACCATCATTAATAATGCGACGAAACCAATAACGGCTGTGGCCGCAATTACCATAAAAAAGGTGGAAGCATCGACCAGCGAATAAACGGTTAAATAAGTCACCGCCCCTACGTTGCCGTATGCGCCGGTCATGCCGGCAATTTGTCCGGTTAAACGGCGTTTAATCAGAGGAACGACAGCAAATACAGCTCCTTCACCCGCTTGAACAAAGAAGGAACAGGCCATCACTGCCAACACGGCTAGCCATATTGGCCACGCTGCATTGATTTGGCTAACAACAAAATAACCCATTGCCAGTCCCGCGGTTAAAATGAGTAGGGTTTTCTTACGCCCGAATTTATCTGAAATATAACCACCACCGGGGCGTGACATCAGGTTCATAAAGGCATACATACCGGCTAATAAGCCAGCTACCGCCATACTTAAATCAAAGGTTTCAGCGAAAAAGGCTGGGAGCATGGAAATCACCGCCAGTTCGGAACCAAAGGTCGCAAAATACAGTACATTGAGCACCGCGACTTGTTTAAATGCATAGCGGTGGATCTCGGGTACCGGTTGCTTAAAGACATTTTTATTTACTTTAAATGCGCCATAGGAATCATAGAAAAAGAGTAGCATCAGGCCGATATAAATAATGGTTGCGACGTTACTACTGAGCATGGATACGCCTTGGGGAGATAACTTCCAGTTCAGCAATGCCAAGGCAAAATACAGAGGCAGTTTCATGACGAGTAAAAAGAAAAAATCGCCTTTGCTGGTTACTTCTAAGCCCCCCATTGTTTTAGGGCTGAAATAGGTTGAGCCTTTAGGCGTGTCGCTAACATTTTTATAGTAAACCACACTGAATATCAGGCTCATTAAGCCGGTAATGCCAATCGCATAACGCCAGCCATCTTCACCGCCAAATAAAACCGCTACGGTGGGTAAGGTAAAGGCCGCCGCCGCAGAACCGAAGTTGCCCCAGCCACCATAAACGCCTTCTGCGGTGCCTAATTCTTTGGCTGGAAACCACTCGCTTACCATGCGAATACCGATGACAAAGCCAGCACCAATAAAGCCCAGTGCGAAACGAGAAATGACTAATTGGGTGTAAGACTCAGCTAAAGCAAAGGTGAAGCAGGGAATCGAACAAATAGCCAGTAAACTTGAGTAGACTAATCGAGGTCCAAATTTGTCGGTTAGGGTGCCAATTAGCACTCTGGCTGGAATGGTTAAGGCCACATTCAAAATGAGTAGGGTTTTCCATTCATCATTGGATAAACCCAGGTCATTCACGATGACGGCCTTTAATGGCGCCATGTTGTACCACACCACAAAAGTGATGAAAAAGGCCATCCAGGATAGATGTAGTATTTTCATCTTGCCTTGGAAGGAAGCTAAGTTAAATTTTTCAGTAGACAAAATACTTTCCTTAAATTTGAGTTGATGGACAGTGAGCCATTCGCAATTTGTAGGCCAAGTATTGTTATTTTGATGTTATGCCGGTTTTGACGATGGTTATTTTAGACTGGTTCGAAATGACTTTAGCAAATCCTCGCCACAGTCAGTCAATGTGGTTGTATTGCCCGAAACGTATCATCAGAACGCAAATCTACAATAACCCGTGAGGGGAAAAATTAGTCTGCTCTCAGGGCGCCTAAAAAATATTCAAAAGGTAATTCAAAGCGTGAATTTATGAGCTGGCCAGACTGGTGTTTAGCCGTTAATTTTGAATTTAATTGGTGCGCAAGCACCATAATTGGGCGTCCAAAATGCTGCGCACTAAACTTGTGCACAATGCACTGATAAGAACACAAATTACTCATTTTTAATATGAGTTATATTCTTAACCATTTGAATTTATTAAATAAAAAAATGTGGCATCAACACTGCTAGTAATAGACATCTCGTATTATTTATTTGTAAGAACAAGGATCACAGATGTCAAAGCCAACAATTAGAGTTGTGGTTGTCGGAAACGGTATGGTTGGACACCATTTTGTTGAACAGCTGCGCCAGCAAGCGATCACGGATATACAGATTACGGTGTTATCTGCCGAATCCCGATTGGCTTATGACCGTGTACATCTATCTGAATATTTCTCCGGGAAAACCGCTGATGATTTAGCCATGGCCACACCGGAACAATATGATCAGCTCGGTGTGTACTACAAGACTGATGCAAAAGTCATCGATATTGATAAGCAGGCAAAAACCGTCACTACCGAACAAGGTGAGGTGTTTGAATATGACAAGCTTGTTCTGGCGACAGGTTCTTATCCTTTTGTTCCCCCTATTCCCGGTAAAGATCGTGAACATACCTTGGTATATCGCACTATTGAAGATCTTGAAGCAATCAGTGCTTCTGCTGCGGTCAGTAAAGTCGGGGTTGTTATCGGTGGAGGGCTATTAGGCCTGGAAGCCGCTAATGCGCTCAAACAAGCTGGTCTGGAAACCCATGTGGTGGAATTTGCTCCTCAACTGATGGCGGTTCAGGTTGATACCGGAGGGGGTAATTTACTTAAGCGTAAAATTGAAGAAATAGGCGTTAAAGTACATACCAATCGAGCAACAGAAATGATTGAAGTCGGAGAACAGTACCGTTACAAATTGTGCTTTAAGGGCGGTGAATCGCTGGAAACCGATTTAATCCTGTTTTCTGCTGGCATCCGTCCACAAGATGAACTGGCGCGCAAATTTAAGCTGGAACTTGGTGAACGTGGCGGGATTGTGATCAATAACCAGTGCCAGACATCGGATCCGGATATTTATGCTATTGGCGAATGTGCTTTATGGAACAATTTTATTTTTGGTCTGGTGGCTCCGGGATACACCATGGCGCGTACCGCTGCCAGCCATATAGTTGGTGAAGAAGCTGCATTTACGGGTGCGGATATGAGCACCAAGCTCAAATTAATGGGGGTCGATGTGGGCTCAATTGGTGACGCTCATGCCCGTACCTCAGGGGCGCTGACATATGTATTTGAGAATCAACCGGAAGGCGTTTACAAAAAAATTGTGGTGGATGCGGATAAAAAGCATCTGCTTGGTGCCGTATTGGTGGGCGACAACAGTGATTACGATAATCTGTTGCAATATGCCTTAAATGGCATTGCATTGCCCGATGCGCCAGAAAGTCTGATTTTACCCACCAGTGCTGGCGGGCCTCCTGCGTTGGGCGCTGACGCGTTGCCAGAGTCCGCCACGATCTGTTCCTGCCACAATGTATCTAAAGGCGACATTATTGCCAGTATTGATGCCGGCAGTTGTGATTTACCTGCGGTTAAATCCTGTACTAAAGCAGCCACTGGCTGCGGTGGCTGTGCCGCGTTATTGAAAAATGTTGTGGATTGTGAATTCAGCAAACGGGGCATGGAAGTTAAAAAAGACATCTGTGAACATTTTCCCTATAGCCGTCAGGAATTATTTCATCTGGTACAAGTTGACCGGATCAAAAGCTTCGATGAGTTGATTGACAAACATGGTCATGGATTGGGCTGTGATATATGCAAACCGGCCATAGGATCGATTTTAGCGTCGGTGTGGAATGACTTTATTCTGGCTCCCGATCATGTGGGACTACAAGATACCAATGACACCTATTTAGCCAATATGCAAAAAGATGGTACCTATTCCATTGTGCCACGGGTAGCAGGGGGCGAAATTACCCCGGATAAGTTAATTGTATTGGGATTGGTGGCTAAAAAATACAAGCTATATACCAAGATTACCGGTGGCCAGCGGGTTGACCTGTTTGGCGCACGCATGGAGCAACTGCCGGATATTTGGAACGAATTAATCGATGCCGGATTCGAAACCGGTCATGCCTATGCCAAATCTCTTCGAACAGTTAAGTCCTGCGTGGGCAGTACCTGGTGTCGCTATGGGGTACAAGATAGTGTAGGTACCGCAATCGATATTGAAAACCGCTATAAAGGGTTGCGTGCGCCACATAAACTCAAAATGGCCGTGTCCGGTTGTACTCGAGAATGTGCCGAGGCACAGAGCAAAGATGTGGGTATTATTGCCACCGAAAACGGCTGGAATATGTACGTGTGCGGCAATGGTGGGATGAAACCACGCCATGCTGACCTGTTTGCTACCGATTTAGATACCGATACGCTAATTAAATATATTGACCGTTTTCTAATGTTTTACGTACGTACTGCCGACCGTTTACAGCGCACTTCGGTATGGATGGATAACTTGGAAGGCGGTCTCGATTACCTCAAACAGGTGATTATTGAAGATTCACTGGGTATTGCGGATGAGCTCGAAAGTCAGATGCAGCATGTGATAGAAACCTATGAATGTGAATGGAAAAAAGCGCTGGAGAATGACAGCTCATTAAAACGTTTCCGTCAGTTTGTTAACAGTCCTGAACAGGACAAAAATGTGATATTTGTCCAGCAACGGGATCAAATTCGCCCGGCAACTGAACAGGAAAAAGCCCAAATGGATAAATCCAAGGCAGACGAATTAGCCATCGAATTGGTGTAGGAGCAGATAATGAGCGACTGGATAAAAGTGTGTGAAGTAAATGACTTGGTCAACAATTCAGGCGTTTGTGCCTTGATTAGAGGAAAACAAATCGCGTTATTTTGTGTACAGCAAGCAGCGAATCAGCAAGTGTTTGCGATCAGTAACTGGGATCCAATTGGCAAAGCGAACGTATTAAGTCGTGGTTTGTTGGGATCGTCGGGTGACAATGTGGTGGTGGCATCCCCTTTATATAAACAGCATTTTTGTTTGCGTACTGGACTCTGTTTGGAGGATGCCGAACAACAGGTACAGGTCTATCAAGTCAGAATTGAAAACAATGATGTTCAGTTGCAATGGGTTGACTAAATGATTGCCAATCTCGCCAGTCAGTTTTTTAGTCGTTTACCTTATGGTTTAGGTCGCGTGGGTAACACTCGTGCAGCACATCAGACCAAGTTGCCGAGACACTCTAATGGACAGGTATGGTTGATTGGGGCCGGCCCTGGTGACGCGGAGTTGTTAACCTTAAAGGCTCACCGTCTAATTCAACAAGCCGATGTGGTGATGTATGACTGGTTGGTGAATCCGGATATTTTGCAGATGATCCCACCTAACGTGCAGCGGATATTTGTGGGAAAAAAATGCGGCCAACACAGTATGAAGCAAGCGGATATTTGCCAGTTAATGGTCGACACTGCCTTGCAGGGTAAAAATATTGTGCGCTTAAAAGGAGGAGACCCTGCCGTTTTTGGCCGCTTGGCGGAGGAGTGTGACATTCTCAGCCAGCATCAAATTGATTTCGCCGTGGTGCCGGGTATTACCTCTGCATCCGGTATGTCGGCTTATTCGGGGATCCCGCTAACCCATCGCGATTGCGCTCAGTCAGTGCGTTTTATTACCGCCCATATGAAGAATATTGAGCAGGAACCTGACTGGTCGGCATTGGTGCCTGAAGCATCGCAATCGATGAATGAGACGCTGGTATTTTATATGGGGTTGTCGCGGTTAACTATTATTAGTCAGCGCTTGATACAGCATGGAATGAATGCAGATATGCCGGTGGCGGTGATTGATCACGCTACGCTTGCCAATCAACAGGTGTGTACTGGTACATTGGCTGATATCGAAAATCGGGTAGCTCAACAAGATTTTACCGGACCAGCCTTAATTATTGTCGGTGAAGTGGTGACAAAACGACAAGGGGTCAATTTGTCTATGTTAGAATCGCCAGCCTTTATTTCTTAATCAGCCATATCCATGTCAGCACAGTTTAAACAACATTTGAAAACCCTAGGCCGAGGCTTACGCGCTGGTCGTAATTTAACCCAAGCTGAAGCCTATGAAGCATTTAGTTTACTGTTAGCAGGTCAAGCTACCGCTGAACAGCGCGGTGCTTTTTTAATGTTATTACGGGTACGCGAAGAAACGGCCGAGGAACTGGCCGGTTTTGTACAAGCTTGCCGAGCGTTTAATCAAACTGAATTGAGCGATTTGAAGGTTGATTTGGATATGGGCTGTTATGCCGGTAAACGTCGTCATCTTCCCTGGTTTTTGCTGGCTTGCAGAGTGCTGGCCCAAAAGGGTAAACGGATTTTTTTGCATGGTAGTGAAGAGCCGGATTCACAGCGTTTATATTTAACCGAAGTATTACCACAACTCGGATTTTCACCCGCGCAAACAGTCGCCGAAGCAAAGGTGCAACTGGCGCAGTGGGGCATGACCTATATGAACTTGTCCCAGATCAATCCACAGCTGGATGAGCTTATTCAGTTACGTGCCCAGTTTGGTTTACGCAGTTGTGCAAATACCTTGGCCAGAATGCTAAACCCCAGTCAAGCAGCGTATTCGTTGCAAGGGGTTTATCACCATCATGTAGATCAAAAACATGCGGATACCGCTTTGTTGACCAAGCATAACAATATGCTGTGTTTTCGTGGTGAAGGAGGGGAAATTGAGTTTAATCCTGAACGTAATGTAACGCTGCATGTGGTGCGGCACGGTGGTTATCAGAGCATCGAAGTGCCGTTATTGTTACCACAATGGCAAGTCAAAGATAAGGCGCTTGATGTACAGCAATTGCAACGTTACTGGCAAGGCGAATTTGCTTCTGATTATGCTTATACTGCGGTGATTGGCACTCTTGCTGTGCAGTTGGTGTTACTGGAAAAACTGGACTGGTCACAGGCGCACCTGCAAGCACAAACCTTGTGGAAGGAGCGTGATAAACAAGGCTTATTTTTAGAGGCAACAGCTTAACTTTCGGAGTAAGCAACTTGATTGCGGCCGCGCTTTTTGGCTAGATAAACGGCATCATCAGCTTGTTTGATAAACGTCGCAATATCTTGCCCATCAACCAGCCCGGCAATGCCGATGCTGCAAGTGAGGTTGACGTCGATGGACAGTTTTAGTCCGGCAATATTAGTGCGTATACGTTCGGCTAATTCATAGGCTTGCTGTTGATCCACTTCACATAAAACAATCAGGAATTCTTCACCACCATAACGCCCAACATAATCGGTTTGGCGACAGGTAGTTAAGATGTTTTGCGCAATTTGAACCAGAATCTCATCGCCAACCTGATGACCATGGTTGTCGTTAATGTGTTTAAAAAAATCTACATCCAGCATTAGGATGGAGCAACTGCGTTGATAGCGTTTGCAGCGTTCCATTTCTCTTTGCAGGTCAGACATAATGGCACGCCGGTTGCTGATGTTGGTTAATGGATCAGTGTGAGCCTGAATACGTAATTCTTGAGTACGCTCTTCTATTTTAGTTTCCAGCGTCGCGTTGATTTCGCGCAGTTCCTGTTGGGCTGCGACAAGTTCGGCATTACGTTGGGATAACATGGCTGCACTCGGCAGCTGCAATATTTTGGGAGTGAGCTTCCATAACACAATGGCGGTGGTCATCGAGATGAGGCCGGTGAAAAGTTTCACTATGCCTTCGAGATAATAATAACCATGCCAAATATTGATTAAGCCGAATACATGCGTAATACCGCAAAAACCGATGAACCCGGCGAACATTAGGAAAAGCCGGTCAAATTTTAAATCGTCGCGTTTACGTACCAAATGGATTAAGGCAATCGGAATGAGGGCATAGGCAATGGCGGTAAGTAAGTCTCCGCCGACATGCAGGAATAACAGATCCCAACGCCATAATAAACAATGGCCATGTGGCATAAAACTACCATCGAACAGATCACTAAGCATTTTATTATCCTTTTTAATGCTGAAACAACTGTTAAACAAGGCGTTTAGCCCATGGGGGGTGACCTTGCGCCTTTCAACGGCCCCTCACTTCAAGAATTGTTTAAAAATGTTTGAGAGTCAATTATTTAATCCGGCTATTTGGCAGGAAAGGGATGATAAATCGCGCTGAATAAGCGATACTGAAATCGTTAACTCCTAGCCTTTTTAGCTAAATTTGGTGTTGTTTTAAATTGATCAAACAAGCTGAACTGGCCGCCATAAAGATGAATGGATCCTGTTTACGATTATTCGACTGATGGCCGGGCTGCAAGAGAAATCGACCAGCTTCCCGATATGCGTAACAAACGTTAAGCATTGACTTTGGAAAGGATGAAAATAGTACTATGTTAGAAGATAAGCTGGGGCGACGCTTTCATTATTTGCGCCTGTCCATAACCGATGTATGCAACTTCAGTTGCAACTACTGTCTGCCCGATGGCTATCAGTGTGATAGTTCCCGCGATTTTTTAAATCTGGATGAAATTCGTCATATCACTAGCGCTTTTGCGCAGTTAGGCACAAGTAAAATACGCATTACTGGCGGTGAACCGGCTTTGCGTAAAGATCTTACCGAAATTATCGCTATTTGTGCCCAAACTCCGGGGATTGAACAAGTGGCGATTACCACTAATGGTTTTCGATTAGAACGGGATATAGACGCTTGGTGCAAGGCGGGCTTGACCGCGCTAAATGTTAGTATCGATAGTTTGGATCCGCGCCAGTTTGCTGATATTACCGGGCAAAATAAGCTGACAACGATTTTACAAGGCGTCGAAAAAGCGGTTAAGGCGGGAATTAAAGTTAAAATTAATGCGGTGTTGTTAAAACCCTATAGCACCAATCAATTAGCGCGTTTTCTGGAATGGATTAAGCAACAGCCGGTTACATTGCGTTTTATCGAGCTAATGCAAACCGGTGATAATCAGGATTTTTTCCGCGCTAATCATTTATCTGGAGAACCGATTAAACAGCAGTTATTGCAACAAGGATGGAGTCAAATTATTCGTGATAAGGCTGCCGGTCCTGCGCAGGAATTTATGCATCCGGATTATGTTGGCCGAATTGGTTTAATCATGCCTTATAGCAAAGATTTTTGTGCCAGTTGCAACCGGCTACGAATTTCTTCTACCGGCAAATTACATTTATGTTTGTTTGCTGAGCAAGGATTGGAATTACGTCCGCTTATCCAGTTAGGTGATCAGCAAGCATTACAAAATGAATTGGTTAATTTGTTGGGTAATAAACAGGCTACTCACTGGTTACAAGACGGATATACCGGGGCAACGAAAAATCTAGCCATGCTAGGTGGATGAAGCAACAGTAATCGGATAAGCAAGGTGGGTCTTTAATTGAACATTGCTGGAGTGGTTCTGGCCGGTGGCTTGTCCCGCCGAATGGGACAGGATAAAGCCAATATGGATTGGCATGGTCAAAGTTTATTAGCCCGAGCGCAACAGCTATTGATTGGCTGTGAGGTTGAATCCGTATTGGTCAGCCGCAACCAACCGGGTTTTATTGGTGATATTTATCCTCAATCTGGCCCCTTGGGCGGGATACATGCGGTAATGAGTCAGCACCGCTTTGACGGATATTTGTTTGTGCCGGTGGATATGCCACTATTGACTGAAAACCTGATGATTACGCTACTAAAAACGGGGATGTCGTCACAGAATATCTGTTGTTACCAGGCGAGTTGTTTACCTATTTTTATCCCTTATTCAACGACCGTGGTGAGCTTTATTCAGCAACAGTTGCAAAACGACGGTAAACGTTCCATTACCTATATGCTTGAACAATTTGAGCATCATAAATTGCCCTGTGCTGTTCCGGAAAAATTTAAAAACTTAAATAGTATGGAAGACTGGCATCAGTTGATTTAACTATGCTGATATTAGCTTACTGCCTCACCCCAATTGGTGAGGCCACGGGCTGACTTTTTATGTTAACTGACGGAATTTTCTGATTTTGAATCCAATATCAACTAGAAAAATAAATCCTAATATAAAGATAAAATTTTGCCACCAGTTGTCGGGAAATACCGTTTTAAACAGATTGGTATTGTCTTGAGCTCCCCAGTAAACATCAATGGGGTTGTTTAACTGGAACATGGTGATTAATAGCACAAACGATATGGCGTAAATTAGCCAATCCGCAATGATTTTGCGTCGGGTCCAGTAGGGAGCCATCAATTTACTTAGGCTGAACAAGACCGATAATGCCATCACCACGTTAATCCAGGGTAACAGTGATAAAAGTTGCTCACTAACATGAATTGTCAGGCGCGCAGGCTCGCCATGATCATAGGGGCCAAAGAGTTGGTTAATAAATCCGATAAAGAGTAATTGGAATATTAACTCGACAGCACTCTCAAACAGACTGATTTGCTCGCCTGAATGGGTCACATTAGGTAATTGGCGGGGATGCCAGCCTTTAATGAAAGCTTTGCGGGACATGGTTTCTCCAATTAGATAGAAACTTATCGTGACCCAGGCGAAACCTTGCAGCCCGGCTTCAAACAGATTGCCGACTAATTGAATTGATGCACCAACATAGCTGGGTGCTGTTTGATCAAACAGGTCAAGTAAGGTACCACTAGACTGAACAATAAAAATAATCAGAAACACCCATTTCAATACCTGTAAATAGACCGGAAAAAGTTCTGCGCTGACTAACGTTCTGCCCGGTTGATAGGAAGCGGCAACTGACATTGGATGGCCTCTTTCGAGCAATATTAGCTGGACTTCTTCATCGGTTAGCGAGCGCCCCAATTGTTCCGATTGCTCATCACATTGATCCTGTAGGCTTGAATACAGTTCGTTCCCTATATCTTCTTTGAGTTTATTGGGTAAATAGGTTTTGACTGCGCTGACATAACGTTTTAACCAGTTCATTATTAGTTCTCCATTAATTTAAGCATGGCGTTGTTTAGGTTGTGCCATTCATTGGTCATTTGTTGCAAGGCGTCGAGTCCGTCAGGTGAGGTTTGATAAAAGCGTCGTTTACGGCCTTGTTCCTCGCGCCAATGGCTGTGCAATAAGCCTTGGTCTTCAAGGCGACGCAGCAACGGATAAAGGGTGCCTTCATCAATCTCCAATCCAACAGTGGCCAGTTTTTTACGCAACGAATAGCCGTAATGTTCCTGCTTTAGTGACGATAGCGCGGTTAAAATCAGCACACCGCGGCGCAATTCCATGGTTAATTTGTTTAGTCTTTCAGGATCTATCGGCATGATGAGTCTTATACTGTGTATTGCATAGTATACACTGTATGTTACACAGTAACAGGATGCAAATTATTTTTTAGTTGTTTAAGATAAATACAAGCTTTCCGCGCACTGTGCGGTAGACTTGCTGAGTTAACATAAAATCAGGAATGTTATGGCAATTATTAATTTAGGTTCGATCAATATTGATCATGTCTATCAGGTCGAACATTTTGTAAAACCCGGAGAAACCTTGGCGTCTAGCGCCTATCAACGTGTACTGGGTGGTAAAGGAGCGAATCAGTCTATTGCTTTGGCAAAGGCTGGGGCCAAGGTTAAGCATATTGGCGCATTACATCATTCGGATCAGGATTTTAAACAGCAAATGAATGATTATGCGGTTGATTGTGATGCAATTAAAATGACCGACGAACCATCAGGTCATGCCATTATTCAGGTGGTCCCCAGTGGTGAGAATGCCATTGTGCTATTCGGTGGAGCCAATCAAATTATCAACCAGCAAGATATTCAACAGGTTGTGGATGAGGCTGATAGTAATGACTGGTTTCTGACCCAGAATGAAACCACCTTAGTGCCACAAGCGTTGCAAATGGCCAGGCAAAAGGGACTTTCCGTCGCTTATAACCCAGCTCCGATTACCGATGTCATTCAACAGGTTAAACCTGATTGGGTGGACTTGTTAATTGTTAATCAGACTGAAGCCCAAGCGGTGAGTGGGTGTGATGAACTTGAAGCACAAATACATTTCTTTCAGAACCAATGGCCAAATAGCCAAGTGTTGTTAACCTTGGGGCAGTCAGGAGCCAAATTGATTACCTCAAACCGCATATTAAGTGTGGATGCATACGCGGTAAATGCGATTGATACCACGGCAGCGGGGGATACTTTTATCGGCTATTTTATTGCTGCCTATGGGCAGGGAATGGAAGCGGGACAAGCAATGCAACAGGCTAGTGCCGCTGCTGCGTTAGCGGTACAAAAAGCCGGTGCAGCTCCTTCTATTCCGTTGTTGCTCGATGTACAAAATTTTATTAAGGAGAATTATAAGTGAGTGAAAAAATAATTATTGATACGGATCCGGGCATTGATGATGCGATGGCGATCTTTTTTGCATTCCAGTCACCCAAATTTGACGTGCTGGGCTTAACCACGGTTTTTGGTAATGTGCCAGTGGATATGTCGGCAAACAATGCACTAATTTTATGTGAGCTGGCAGGCAAGACCGATGTTCCAGTCACTTTGGGAATGTCACGTCCCTGGTTCGGGCGTCCTTCGACTTATGCCCATTTTGTGCACGGAAATGATGGGTTTGGTGATATTAATCATCCACCTGCCAAAGGAAAACTGGATCCGCGCAGTTCAGCCCAATTTATTGTGGATATGGTCAACCAATATCCGGGTGAAGTATCTTTGGTGCCCATTGGACCACTGACCAATATTGCCGCGGCTTTGCGACTTGATCCCACCTTACCAAGCAAAGTTAAACAAGTGGTATTGATGGGCGGAACAGCTCGAGCGCCGGGTAATGTGAACCCAGTGGCAGAAGCGAATATCTGGAATGACCCTTATGCAGCACAAATCGTTTTTGCTGCTGAGTGGCCGTTGACCATGATTGGTTTAGATATCACTGATACCTTGCGTTTCAATCAGGATTTTCTGGATGCTTTGGAGCAGGGTAATTCCGTTCTGGGCGGTTTTGTGAATAAAATCTCCCAGTTTTACATGGATTTTTACTCGCAAGGTCAAGCACAGCGAGAATGCCGTTTTCACGATGTAATTACCTTGGCCTACATACTACATCCTGAATGGTTTGAAGTAGAACAATGCAAGGTGATGGTTTCAACTGACGAATTGACTCGTGGTCAGACAGTATGTTGTCCAAAAGGCAAAGGCATCAGTGAACCTTGGACATCAGGGCCATACGCTAATGTCGCTCTGAAAGTCGATGAAGACAAGGTTAATCAGTTATATAAAACCGTATACGCACTTTAACTGATTATTGACAGCTAAGTTCTGCCGAGTTCACAATCTTCCGTTGGTAGGAGTATTTGGCGGAAGATTGAATAGATAATCGACATATTGATTGTTGTAGGTATTAAAAAGGGACTCACATATATGATATGGAGTCCCTTGTTCGTTTCTGAGCTGGTTTTATAACGAATATTGGGTTTTTATCTGTTCCAGTCGTTTTGATGAAGCCGGCTGTTTAAAATCCTGATCAGCAATTTTCCGCTTGGCCAGTTCTGTTTTGCCTGCCTTGAGCAAGGCTTCAATATAGTTTAGCCACACTTCTTCACTGGCTTTACCGGTGTCGGTAGCTTTGGCTAAATTACGAATACCTTGGTCTGTATTGCCTTTAGCTAGTTGTATTTGAGCCAAAGTATCCAGTGCATCGGGATGAGTCGGCAATAACGCAACGGCTTGTTTGGCATATTTTTCTGCGTCATCTAAACGACCTTGTTCGTTGTATAAATAAGCCAAATTATTTAGTGCTAAAAAGTTTCCCGGATTCGCTTTTACCAGTTCTTCATAGGATTGAATCGCCGCCTCTTTATCACTGCTAATTTGCCTTTCTGCCAACATGACTTTAGTGATTTGGTCAGTAGGATGTTTGGCTAAGTGCTGCTTTATAAATTCAGCACTGGCTTGATTATCGCCTAATGCATCCTGACAAAATACCACCAATCTGACATTGTATGAATTAGGTTTGCTTTGATAAGCCGCCAACGCATTAGGCAATGCATCGGCAAAGTTTTTATTATGCATTTGCAACTGGGCTAGAAAGCCACGAACGATAGGTTGTTCCAGTATATTTTTAGGTAACTGATCATAACTTTTTTGGGCATCTGGATAATTGCCTAAGCGCAGTTCGAACAGGGTACGCATTACCATTAACTGAGTGTTAATACCGTAAGTTTCAGCGGTTTTATTGACTAATTCCAAGCCTTCTGCATTTTTATTTTGCGCTTCAAGAATGGATAACTTACCCGATAGTGCCTGTGCATTTTCAGGTTCATTCTGAAGCCATTTGTCATAATGTGCTAATGCTTGGTCAATCTGGGAATTACGTAATAATCCGGTTCCCATTAAGCGATTGTACAATTCTGGTGGATGCTCCATTTCGGGCGTTTCTTTAAGAATCTTAAGCATGTTGTCGACGTCATTCGTCAGCAATAAACTTGCCGCATATATTAAACGTATGCCGAGATTGTCGGGTGTTGCCTCGAATAGTGATTTGAGTTTAGCGACACCTTGTTCCGTTTTATTTTGTTGACGCATCAAAGCAAAATAACGGGAAACGGCTGGCATGTAAGGTGGTTTTTGTTCAATAAAGGTTTCTAATTGTTGTAATGCCTTGTCTTTGTTGCCTTGGGCCGACTCTAATTCGATAAGCAGTAACTGAGTGGATTTGCTATCGGGCTCAATCGCTAATGCTTGCTGATAATTTTGTTTGGCAGCGGCCAGATCGTTTTGCTTCGCGGCAAGCATCCCTTTGAGTAAATAAGGTTTAATATTATCTGGTGCAGTGGCTTGCCAGCGTTCTGCTAATGCTTGGGCTTTGTCTAACTGGTTAGTATTTAAATAAGCAACGGCCAAGCTCGATTGTGCCTCTTCGAGTGACGGATCCATTTTTACTGCTTGTTCTAGTTTTTCTATACCTTCCGGATTGTTGAGCGACAACTGCAACACTCCAAACTTGGTAAGATCATTAGCAGATGTACCCAGTTGTTCGGAACGATCAATAAGTTCTTTGGCCTCTTTTACCCGTCCTTCTTTTAACAGTTCATAACTGGTACTGGTAAACAGCGACAAGTCGTCTTGATTCGGATCGCCTAACTTGCCAATGGTATCTGCTGCTTCGATATTTTTACCCAGTTTGAGCTGACTGGCCGCAAGTACTTTAAGTGCAGGATGTCCTTCGGGCAGCTGTGTGGCGGCAAATTGGAGGTGTTTTTGCGCCGTTTCATAATCTTTCAGAGCATAAGCGCTATAGCCTGCAACAAGTCTAATCGGGGTTGAGGCACCGTCCTGTAGGATGGCTTTTTCTGCGTATTTAAGTGCATTTTGATAATCCTTGTCATTAAAACGTGCTATGGCTTTATAGTGATTCAATACTCCATGTTGCGGATTTAGTTTTAACAATTTATCGATAATAGGTTCAGCCAAGTCCGTTTTGCCTAAATCGACCCAAATTTTCGCCAGAATAAACATCACTTCTGGTTCATCAGGAGTGTAATCTAAATACAGTTGATAGGTTTTTGCCGCTTCTTCGGGCTTTTGCATTTGCAGCAGTAGTAAGGCTTTTTGTTGCAGACCTTGTGGATTACCTGGCGCTTTGGCTAATACTTCATCAATTAATGTCAGCGCACCTTCAAGATTTTTATCAATGGCTTGTTCATAAGCCAGTGCCAATTTTTTATAATGAGAATCCGTGTTGTACAGTTTAATTCGACGTAATAAGCGTTTGGCTTCTTCTTGTTTATCCAGCCTCAATAGTGACTGTAATTTAAAATAAGCGACTTGAACGGCCTCGTCGTCCGTCATGCCCTGTTGCTCTAAATCAATTTTACTTAGTGCCACATCGGCTTTGCTTTTTTCCAAGGCAATGGTCAGTAAGGGAAGAATTTGGGAAGCGCTATAACCTAATTCCATGGCGCGATTTAGTTCTTTTTCGGCACCACCATATTCTTTGGTTTGAAGATAAATCTTACCTAATTTAAAGCGTGCGTTGCTATTATCGGGGGCAATTTGGATGGCGTTTTTAAGTTCAATGATAGCGCCTTTGAAGTCTTGTTTTTCAATCAGTTGATCGGCGCTGGTAATATGTTCTTCCGCGGTCATTTGTGAACAACCCCACATCATTATGACCAACGGAATTAGAAATATTTTCTTCACTTGTTATTCCCTTATGTAACATCGTTTTATACCTTTACCAGAGTATTGAACATTCAGGCCATTGGCAACAGGCTATTTTAAGCGATGACTAATTCTAGCCAGTAAAAATAACTGCTAGCAACTATAAGGCGTTTGGGCAGCATGTATGCTGGTGATCCTGCCCTGCTGGTCAAATTGAATATTAACCAACTGACCTTGTTGGATACTTTTATCAAACAACTGAGCATTCCACATCGCGTTGACCAGTTGTGGAGTGATTTGCACTATCTGATCATCACATGTTTGTAATTCCCAGCCACCATTGGTGTCGAGTAATTTAGCAATCTGGCTGTGATGGCTGGTTAATATATGATGAGTTTGCAGATAACGGGCATAATTGTCGGCATGCAGTACGGTCATCTGTTGTTGTAATCTATCTATATCACTCAGTGTGGGTGAAGTTTCCTGATGTAAGCGGTGGATCTGTATCACTTGATATTGAGTGGGGGCCACATGAATTGGTTCAAGATAAATGGTAACGAACTGATAGAGCAGTAACAGCGCGCTCAAGGCACTTACACCCACCGTCCAGTTTAGTAGATTGAAACGCTGCCAGACGTGCTGCTGATTGTTGCGAGCTTTACTTATCACCACTTCCCGAATTGATCTGGGCGCCTTATGCCGACGCTTACGTAGTTCATAGTGTTGTTGCAATGGCTCGACATCATTATGGTTAGTCATGATATATATCCAATTTGGTTCTCAAGCTTTGCTTGGCGTAACGCAAACGGCTTTTAACCGCTTCAGGTTCGCTATGAGTAATAGTGGCGATTTGCTGAATACCGAACCCTTCTTGTTGTAATACGAAGGCTTCGCGCTGTTCGAAGGGCAAGTCTAGCAGCGCGTGATCGAAAGCCTCTTCCAATATTTCAGAAAATGGTGAAATATCAGTCACAGCAAGATTATTTACCGCTTCATCGCTGTGGTTTTTTTGCTGTCTTATTTCGTCAATCAATAAATGACGTGCTATGGCAAATAGCCATGCTTTAAAATGGCCATTTGCTTGGTACATCTGTTTATTATTGATCACCTTTAACCAGGTTTTTTGGCTAATATCTTTGGCCATTTCGTAACCGGATTGAGTGACCAAAAAGTGAAACAAGTCGTTACCACAGTTATCATATAATTTTGCCAACAACTTTGGATCGTCGCTGGCAATGTACATTTGCATCAGGTCGTCATTATCTATTTCAACACTAAACAGTGACTTGATAGCGATAGTCAGACTCATCTGTACTCCTTCAATGTACCTATAAAGTTAATCTGCGCTTACCCTTTTGTTGCTAATTTTCCAGATTAAAACTTAACATTACCCTTTGATTATACTGTGTTTGTGTCACGCCGTTGGCCATTTGAGGTTTATATTTCCATCTTTGCAGTGCTCGCCTGGCTTCGTTATCAAAGACTCGTTTAGGTTCTGAATCAATTACGGCAACATTTTCAACAGCCCCTGCGGCATTAATGTCAAAAGACAATTTAACCCATCCAGTTATTCCTTTTCTGGCTGCGTCCAGCGGATACTTGGGCTGAACCCGAAAAATTGGTTTTGCTTCTGCATCTTGATGAATAAAGTCGGTTAACGCCACTGTTTTAGCCGTTTCGATATTAAATTTAGTGTTAATAGCGAAATCATTCGGATTCATATCATTAGATGTTTCCTGCAGTGACTGGGTTTTGGGCTGCTCAGTCATTTTGGGCAGTGGTGGTAATATTTTACGGGTCGTTTCCGGGGTATCCTGTTTGGCAAAGACCGGATCAATAATTGTATAAGGTTGGGTTTCGACGGGCATTTCAGCATCAGATTGAATCAGATATTGCATTAACAGGAATAGGGCAAAAGTGATGGTACTTGCCACTAATGTAATCGATAAAGCTTTGCTAACAGGTTGAAGGTTGATACGGTTCATCGGGCTGGTATGCATGCTATTTTCCTTTTTATTGGAGGATTCATAGCTATAACGATTGGGAAAACAAAAAAGGGTTAAATTATTTTGGATTTTTTAGCTGATGGACCGTTTTATTGCCTCACATGTGGCGAAAAGTCACTAACTTGTCTTGATGGTAAGGAGTTTCGCTGTGCACGCTGTGGTTTCGTTTATTTTCATAATGTAGCAACGGCGGTAGCGGCATTGATTGAGGTGGATGATCAACTGTTATTAATTCGTCGTGCCCGGGATCCCGGTAAAGGATTATTGGGTTTGCCTGGTGGATTTGTGGATCCGTATGAAACAGCAGAACAGGCATTGCAACGGGAGATTGAGGAAGAAATAGGTGTGACGGTTGGCCTAAGTGACTTACGTTATTTTGCCAGTTGGCCAAATCAGTACCGCTACCGTGATGTTAATTATCATACTCAGGACTTATATTTCCGAATCAAGCTAACCCAGCGTCCATTGATGCGTTTACAAGCTGAAGAAGTCAGCGAAGTGGTGTGGTGGAGTAAACAGGAATTGGATATTGGACAATTAGCTTTTTGCTCTGCCCGCGATGCGTTAACGCGCTGGGGCGCGGAATAAATTTAACCGTCGATTTGAAATGCGTATAAATTACCGCTGGAGACTTTGGCAGAAAAGCACCTTAAATGAGCCGTTGATAGGCCGGTTTTTCGGTGCTTAATATCAATATTTTTTGGTGTGACTAGGGTTTTAGTTTGTCACAGCGTTATTTGAAAAAGTCATCACTTTGTTGACTTAGCATGGCTTCTATATCTTCAATATCAATTTCCGGGGGACTGGTTTCGGCATCTTTATTGGCGCCAGCCGGAATGGCTTTTTCTTCATTGGCCCATTCGCCTAAATCAATTAATTGGCAACGCTTACTGCAGAAAGGGCGAAACTCACTACTCGGTACCCATTCGACGGGCTTTTGGCATTGTGGACAGTTTACTTGCATAACAAAGACTAATTTTAATCAGAAAATAATGATTGAGATTATAACAGAGCTAGCAACATGCCAGGCAAAAATTAACATCTGTCTCTTGTGATATTTGGCCATTAGGCACAGGATCAAATCGCATAAAGCGAATGGCATAACGATGTTTATTACCACTCAGCACCGGATAATAGCCTTGGTCAGTGGGACATTCGACCCGGATTAACTCATTCTTGCTATCTGCAACACCCTGATAGAAGCCTTTTTCTGCCACGGTATCGGTGAGCCGTCCTCGTTCGCGCAAAAAAGATAAGGTGATATCGATGGCTTGATGAACCAGATGAAATTCCAGCATCCAGCGATCAATATCCTGATGAATGATAGCGCGAGGTTGTTTGAGCCAAAAATGCAAATTAGGTAGATCGAAACTGCATGTCGCACCGGGGATTGAAAAGCGTTGCCGAATCGACATAAGAAATTTATCGTCTTTGAGGTTGCCACCAATTTTACGTGCTGATTTTAACTGATCACGTAAATTCACAATACGCCTAAGGGTCGCTTGAAGCGCATTGTTATCAATCTGTGGATGTTGCGACCAGTGCACCAGATTACGTTCGTGTATTTCAATATCTTTTAAAATATCGGTGCGAATATCGATACGTTCCAACAAATCTAATAAGGTGAAAAAAGATTCAAAAAATCCGGTGAATTGCCAGTCTTCAGTTAACGAGTGACATTGTCCAAGTTGTTTGAACAATAGCTCAAGGCGCAAATAGGTACGTACCTTTTCATTGAGCGGGAACTCATAAACAGCCACAGACATAAATTTAGATAGTTAGTTTGCAATTCGAATCTGTGCACTAGACCGCAAAAGCGCGGGGATTTCAAGCCTTTGCATCCTTTTTTGCTAAAATCAGATATTGCTGATGCAGTTTATTTACCTGTTCCTTTAACTTATCTGGTTTCGCATCATTATGGATAACATCATCGGCATGGGATAATCGTTGTTGGCGTGTCAGTTGAGTGGCCATAATTTGATCCACTTGAGCCAGGCTAACATTATCCCGTTGCGCGGTGCGTTGCTGTTGCAATGATTCGCTGGTATCGACGACTAATACTCGGTTTACCATACCGGTCATGTCATTTTCTAATAATAATGGCACGACTAATATGGCATAACAGGAAGTTGCTTGAGCACAGCGTTCGATCATTCGTTGCCTGATTTGTGGATGAAGCAGGTTATCCAGCCATTGCTTTTCCTCTGTATCCGAAAAAACTAAATTGCGTAACTGTTTGCGATCCAAACTGCCATCATCCAGTAACACCTTTTCGCCATATCGGATGCAAATCGCTTTCAATCCAGGTGTGCCTGGCATCACCACTTCACGGGCAACAATATCGGCATCAATAATGTCAACACCCTGCTCGGCAAACAGGTTGGCGACTGTGGTTTTTCCGCTACCAATGCCGCCGGTTAATCCGACAATAAAACGACTCAAGCTAGCATCCATTGCCAATATTGATCAGCAATCCATTGGCCATGCAAAAGTGTGAGCCAGCCAGCAATGGCCAGGTAGGGGCCGAAAGGAATCGGCTGACTTTGATCTTTGCCCTGCAATTTCAAGTGGATAATGCCGATGATAGCCCCCACAAAAGAAGACAAAATAATTACAATGGGGAGTTGCTGCCAGCCGACAAAGGCGCCAATTGTGGCTAATAATTTAAAATCACCATAGCCCATACCTTCCTTGCCAGTAAGCAGTTTAAATGCCCAATATAAACTCCACAGGCTCATATAACCGATTGCAGCGCCAATGAGGGCATCAGTGCTGTTGATAAACACGCCATTAATACTGGCCAATAAACCTAACCATAATAAAGGTAGACAGATTTGATCGGGTAACAGCATTTTATCAATATCAATGGCGGTTAAGGCGATCATGCACCAGCTAAAGATAAGGGCTAATCCACAGGCGGCAGTAAAACCAAAATGCCAACCCACAGCGATGGAAACTAAACCGGTAATCAATTCCACTATGGGATAGCGAATAGAAATAGGGTTTTGGCATTGCTTACATTTTCCTCGTAGCAATAACCAACTGATAATCGGGATATTTTGTAGTGCGGTGATCTCTGTGTGGCATTTGGGGCAACGAGATCTTGGCGTTACTATGTTATAGGTTTCTTCGTCTTGTTGACTAGGCGGTAAAGATTCTTCAGGGTTGAAATACTGCTGGAATTCTCGTTGCCAGCCCTGTTCGAGCATAATAGGTAGACGATGAATGACGACATTCAGGAAGCTACCGACCAATAGACCCAATACAAACAGAACAGAAAGGAAAAAGGCTGAGTTATCAGCCAGTAATTGAAAAATTGCGGGCATAGAAGAATGATCCATTGTTGTTAAATTAGTTTGGTATTAGATTTATTTTGAAGTATGCACTAATCAGTTGGTAATGAAATTGATTTCCCTTTCACAATCTGCTCGTAGCTCGTAGCTCGTAGCTCGTAGCTCGTAGCTCGTAGCTCGTAGCTCGTAGCTCGTAGCTCGTAGCTCGTATGTTAAATCACATTACCCATTTCAAAAATTGGCAGGTACATAGCCACAATTAATCCACCAATCACTACCCCTAATACTGCCATAATCATGGGCTCCAGCAATGCGGTTAAGCCATCGACCATATCATCTACTTCACGTTCATAAATAGTAGCGACTTTGCTAAGCATATCTTCTACAGAGCCGGATTCTTCACCAATGGCGACCATTTGAGTCACCATATCCGGAAATACTTCGGTGGCACGCATGGCGGTATTCATCTGGGTTCCACCAGAAACTTCCTTACGCATAAATAAAATAGCTTCGCGGAATATCGCGTTACCAGCTGCCCCAGCAGCTGATTCCAAGGCTCCAATTAATGGCACGCCAGCGGCAAAGGTGGTGGCTAAGGTTCGGGTAAAACGGGCTATAGAGGCCTTTTTTAATATTTCACCGATGACCGGTACTTTAAGTAATTTGGCGTCCAGATAGTCGCGCAATTTAGCCGACTTTTTATATTGCCTGGCAAATAGTACACCAGCGGCAAATAAACCAGCTGCGATAAATATCCCATAATCTTGTAAAAAACGAGACATTCCAATGACCATTTGGGTAAATGCGGGTAATTCAGCACCAAAGCTGCTAAAAATTTCTTCAAACTGCGGCACCACAAACAAAAGTAGTATTGTTGTTACAATAAAGGCCACTGTTACTACTGCTATAGGGTAAAACATAGCCTTTTTGATTTTCGATTTAAGTGCTTCAGCTTTCTCTTTATAGGTCGCGATTCGATCATATATGGTTTCCAATGCACCTGACTGTTCGCCAGTTTCAACTAAATCGCAATATAGATCTTCAAAATGTTGAGGATGTTTACGCAGTGCTGATGATAAAGGATTTCCCGCTTTCACTTCATTAGCCACTTCACCCAGCATTTTGCGCATTGATGCTTTAGCGTGACCTTGTGCAATCATTTCAATGGTTTGAATGATTGTGACACCAGCGCTTAACATAGTGGCGATTTGTCTTGATACGACACAAATATCTTGGGCATTAATTTTTTCTGCGCCTTTACCAAATAATGGTTTGGACTGTTTTTTGACTTTGGAGGCTGAAATACCCCGGCGACGCAACATATTACGCGCTTCGCTAAGCGTTCCTGCGGTAATTTCGCCCTTAACGCTTTGTCCCTGACGATTCATGCCTGACCATTCGTAAGTTAGGATATTTTTTGTTGCACTTGCCATAACGAGCCTGCCTGATTAAGTAGGGGACGACAGTAGATAAAATTTACAGAAAAAAAAGCCCAGGCATGCCTGGGCTGATTCTTTATGCTTGAATTAGCACAGACCACCGGCATTTGAACAATCTTCAGTCCAAGTTACTTTACCGTTGTTTAATGTACCAGTTAATACATAAACTTCACCTTCAAGTCCATCTACAGGAGCACCTGAAGCACCAACTGCAGTAGCAGTTAATTTCCCAGTGGCAGCATCCCAAGTCAGGCTAGACAACATACCAGAAGCACCTAAATCATCAGGTACGCCATTGGTATTTTTAGCACAACTAGTAATATCACCTTCAGTCTGGGCGCACACTTCAATTGCTGATTTGTGTCCAGCGGTAGATAATACTACTTCAGAAAAACGGGCTTTTTTGGTATAAGTTTGATACGCAGGTAATGCAATGGCGGCCAAAATACCGATGATTGCTACTACGATCATTAATTCGATTAGGGTAAAACCCTTGCTGTTGTTAAGTTGAGTCATTTTCATGTGTATCTCCTGATGCATTCCCGGAACGCAAAGTGTTTGCTTAAGTTTTCAAAAAATCTGGCGTTTCACAAAAAAGCTGTGTTGGCACATCTTGTTTGGACAATTCCAGTATAGATCCGATCGCCTCGGTAACAAGTATGCGGATGAATACTTAAGTGTTAAAAAGCTGTAACCAACTCCATTTGTGTTAAAAAAATAGTTTATTTAACAGGGGTTTAAATAAATTATCCAGACTAAGTTAGTCCAACCTCAGAGATAAATCAATCGCTTTTATATGCTTGGTTAATGCCCCTGAAGAGATAAAATCGACTCCGGTAGCGGCTAATTCAACTAAGCGATCTTGTTCAATATTACCGGAAACTTCCAATTTAGCGGCACCTTTGGTTAGTGATACGGCTTGCTTAACGTCTTCCAGGCTAAAATTGTCCAGCATAATAATATCGGCACCTGCGTTTAACGCTTGTTGTAATTCGTTTAGGTTTTCCACTTCGACTTCAACGGTTTTAGTACTGTCATTCGAGCGGGCTGTCGACACGGCTGCCTGAATTGAACCGCAGGCGGCAATATGGTTTTCTTTAATTAGGTAGGCGTCATATAAACCCAAACGATGATTCTGACCGCCCCCGCATTTAACCGCATATTTCTGAGCAGTACGTAAACCGGGAAGGGTTTTGCGCGTATCGAGTATTTTAGTATGACTGCCTTTTAATAAGGCTGCATAACGGGCTGTTTCGGTTGCTGTGGCGGATAAGGTCTGCAAAAAATTTAACGCGGTACGTTCCCCACTTAATATTTGGCGACTCGGTCCTTGCAAAGTAAATAATGTGTCTCCAGCGCAGCAATGATCACCATCGTCACAGTGCCAAGTAAGTTTGACCTCATTACCCAATTGGCGGAATACTTCATCTACCCAAGGTTTACCTGCAATGACGCAATCTTCACGAGTAATAACGTTGGCGGTTGACTGCTGGCTTTCGGGGATCAGCAAAGCGGTAATGTCAGCTTGTTCAAAGGATAAATAGCCAAAATCTTCTTGCAAAGCGACTTCGACGGAACGGGTAATATCGCTGTCTAGCATAAATTAGTTTCTCGTTGTTTGAGTTAAGATAAGTGCGCCATTGCGCTGCTGGAAATCGAGTTTTTTAAGGGCGCTCATGCCAAGTAAAATCTCATCTGAAGCAATTGCCGGATTCAAATGTGCTGCAATATCATGCAATTCAATTTCGCCTAAACTCAGCGTATTAATACGAGTACTGGCGACTTGAATGACACCATTGGCAGTATTAACTTGCTGCGGATAACCGGCTTGTAAGCCTAACTTGGAAGCTAAATGGGCCGGGATTGAGACTTGTGTTGCACCGGTATCTAATAAATACGTTACCGGATAGCCATTAATACTGCCAGTGGCCACATAATGTCCTTGCTTATTAGGTTGCAAGGTAACCATCACCTGATTGGACGTGTAAGTTGATGAGGGGTGTTGATTAGGATTAAATTGCTCATCCAGTAGGTCGTCAAACCACAAGCTTAATAGTAACAAAGCGCTCAGCCAGGCCAGTACAAACATACCTTTACCGAATTTATGCGGTTGTGCGTCGGACATCAAAAGCCTTGTTTAATCAATACAGGAAATTCCAATGATACCCAAAAGGGCAGGGGCTTGGCGAGGACGAGTTGTATTTTGTTGGCTGCACCAACGGGCATCCATACTTTTTGGGTGTATATCAATACTAAAATAGGGTTTTTCTTTGCGCGTTTTGCGTGAGTATGGTTTTAGCTTGTTGCTCGAAGCCCGGTACTCGTGGCTTGATTTTATCCTGACTGGTCTGATTGACGAACATCTTGCAGACGCATACTCTTATCACGCGAACAATATGCCCTAAATGGCAATAAGCAGAAGTCTGCATAGGAATATCGAATGATTCTGGTCAGTTTATTATTGGTGTTAGCTCTAGAGCGCGTTACGGTTAAAACTCCATTATGGTGTTTTGAATATTACTTTCAGCGCTATGTTGGTGGAATTACCCAGCGCTCATGGTTAGATGAAAATACGCCAACGTGGAAAGTGATTGGTATCACTGTTATTCCAGCAGTATTACTCCAATTGATTATTGTACTGGTGAATCAAGGGGTTATTGAACTGGTGTTAAGTGCTGCCGTTTTGATGGTATGCATAGGTTGTCCGCAACAACGTGCGGCGTACAAAAACTATTTACAGGCGGCTAATCGCGGTGATACTGAAGCGTGCTATTTGTATGCCGAACAATTGGGGCATGATCCTGAACGAGGAATGAGTGTCGGCCAAACACTGGTTTGGGTTAATTATCGTTTTTATAGTGCGGTCATAATCTGGTTTGCCGTTTTGGGCGCGCCAGGGGCCTTATTGTATGTGGTTAGCCGCAATATGCTGCAATATGCCGAGCAACAGCAATTAGTTGTGGCGAACCCTTTGCACGACTGGGTTAAAATACTGGATTGGGTGCCAGTTAGAATCACCACCTTAGGCTTTGTTTTTATGGGGCATTTTTCTAAGGCATTTCCGGTTTGGGTTGCTTATCTGGTAGAGCCTGAACCCAGTGCGTTGAAAATACTGAGTGATGTGGGTAAAGCCGCAGAAGAAGCCCCGATTGATGAAACGGATCTGACTCAAGAGCCTTGTACGCTAGTACGTTTAGCGAAACGTAATCTGTTATTTATTTTGGTACTGATTTCGGTACTGACATTAGGCGGTTTGATAAGCTGAATGGTTAGACCATTACAGGCTTGTTTTCTAATCGTAAATTTTTAATTTAAATCCATATAAAACAATGCATTAATCTATATTTGTGGAATAGCGATTGTCACCATCATTGGAGATCGGTTACCCTAATAGGTAAATTGGTATTACCATTTGGGAAAAGCTAGTTAGCAATGCAGCGAATAAAAACGCAAAAATTGTCGGATGTGATTATGCAAAAGCTGGAGGAAATGATCCTCAGTGGCAGCATGATTGCGGGCCAAAAACTGCCTTCAGAGCGCGATCTGGCGGCACGTTTTGATGTGTCACGTCCTTCATTGCGTGAGGCTATCCAAAAGCTGGAAGCCAAAGGCCTGTTGCAACGCAAACAAGGTGGTGGCACTTACGTACAAGACATTGCCGATCCCGTTGCTAATCAGCCATTAATGGCTTTGATTAGTGCTAATCCCGAATCACAATATGATTTGCTCGAATTTCGTCATGCCCTTGAAGGGATTGCCGCTTATTATGCTGCGTTGCGAGCCGAGCAAGTTAACTTGGATAAGATAGAAGCGGCTTATCGTCAGGTAGAAAGTAGCTGGCAAGCTGAATTTTTAGTCCAAGCCGAAGCATTAGTGCAGTTTTATGTGGCCATGGCAGAAGGTTCCCATAATGCAGTGCTATTGCATGTCGTGCGCACGATGCAACCAATGTTGTTAGACAACATTGAACGAAATCTCAAAGTATTGGCCGAACACAGTGATTGTGGTGAGAAGTTGCGTACGCAACGGCTCAAAATTTTGCAAGCAATTCGTGACGCTGATCCGGAAGGCGCGAGACAGGCCAGTAATGAGCATTTGGCTTTTATCGAAGAAACCTTGCTGGATATTAACCGCCAGAATTCGCGTATGCAGCGAACATTACGAAGAATCGAATTATAAAACCGCTAATTAGTTTTTTGTTTGGCAATCAATTGATTAGTCACCAATAAGATGAATATGTTGGATCACTGAGAAAGTGCTAAAGATAAGCTATCTTTAAACACTATTTATCCGGCATCGATTTAACCAACAATAGGAAAGCAACATGTCAGAAATGATGCAACCAGACTTGGATCAACAAGAAACGCAAGAATGGTTAGATGCACTCGAAGCCGTTTTGGAAGCAGAAGGTCCAGAACGTGCCCATTTCCTGCTTGAAAGCCTGATTGAAAAAGGCCGCCGTAGCGGTGCTCATTTACCTTATACCGCGACTACCGCGTATATCAATACTATTCCAGTGTCTCAAGAACCCACAATGCCTGGCGACAGAACCATGGAAGCGCGAATTCGTGCTGCTATTCGTTGGAATGCACTGATGATTGTATTGCGTGCGTCCAAGAAAAATCTGGAATTGGGTGGTCACATCGGTAGTTTTGCTTCATCAGCGATGTTGTACGATGTGGGTTTCAACCATTTTTTCAAAGGTCCAGATGCTGCCGGTGGTGGTGACTTCATCTTCTCCCAAGGTCATATCTCACCGGGTATTTATGCCCGCTCATTTGTCGAAGGGGCGTTAACTGAAGAGCAGTTAGATAACTTCCGCCAAGAATGTGATGGCAATGGTTTATCCTCTTATCCTCATCCGCATTTGATGAATGATTATTGGCAGTTCCCCACTGTGTCGATGGGCTTAGGTCCGTTACAAGCGATCTATACCGCACGCTTTTTAAAATATCTGACAGATCGTGGTATTAAGGATTGTTCTGGCCAACGTGTTTATTGCTATATGGGTGACGGTGAATGTGATGAGCCAGAATCATTGGGTGCCATTGGTTTAGCATCTCGTGAAGGATTGGATAACTTAACCTTTGTGATTAACTGTAACTTGCAACGTTTGGATGGTCCGGTTCGTGGTAACGGCAAAATCATTCAAGAGTTGGAAGGTACCTTCCGTGGCGCAGGCTGGGAAGTATTGAAAGTTATTTGGGGCAGCTATTGGGATCCTCTTTTAGCGCGTGACAAATCCGGCAAATTAATGCAGTTAATGGCTGAAACAGTGGATGGTGAATACCAGAACTGTAAAGCCAAAGGCGGTAAATATACTCGTGAAAACTTCTTCAACAAGTATCCGGAAACCGCTGCTTTGGTGGCGAACATGTCTGATGAAGATATTTTCCGTTTAAACCGTGGTGGTCATGATCCGGTTAAAGTATTTGCGGCTTATCAAAAAGCCATCGATACCAAAGGCCGTCCAAGCGTTATTTTGGCTAAAACGGTTAAAGGTTTTGGTTTAGGTGCTTCTGGTGAAGCATTGAATATTGCCCATAACGTTAAAAAAATGGATGTGGAATCGATCAAAAATTTCCGTGATCGTTTTAATATTCCTGTCGCTGATGCGGATATTGCCGATCTACCGTACTTTAAGTTTGCCGAAGATAGCGCTGAGTACAAGTACATGAAAGAGCGCAGAGAAGCCTTGGGTGGCACCTTGCCCGCGCGTCGTGTTCAGGCTGAAGAGCAATTGGAAACTCCGGAATTATCTGCCTTTGATTCGATTCTTAAAGGTTCCGGTGATCGTGAAGTTTCCTCTACCATGACATTCGTACGTGTACTGACGGCCTTATTGAAAGATAAGAAAATCGGCAAGCGTATCGTGCCTATCATTCCCGATGAAGCCCGTACTTTTGGTATGGAAGGTTTGTTCCGTCAGGTTGGTATTTATGCCAGTGAGGGGCAGAAATATGTGCCTCAGGATTCTGATCAAGTGGCTTATTATCGTGAAGATAAAAAAGGTCAGGTATTACAGGAAGGTATTAACGAATTAGGGGCGATGGCTTCATGGGTTGCCTCCGGTACTTCTTATTCCACCTGTAATGCAACCACTATCCCTTTCTATATTTACTACTCCATGTTTGGTTTCCAGCGTGTGGGAGATTTGGCGTGGGCAGCTGGTGATAGTCAGGCTCGCGGTTTCTTGTTAGGTGCCACGGCTGGGCGTACCACACTAAATGGTGAAGGTTTACAGCATCAGGATGGTCATTCTCATGTGCAAGCCAACCTGATTCCGAATTGCGTTACTTATGATCCGACTTATGGTTATGAAGTGGCGGTGATTATTCAGGATGGTTTACGTCGTATGTACGGTGAGAACGAGAATGTTTTCTACTACCTGACATTGATGAATGAAAACTATCAACACCCGGCTATACCAGAAGATCCTGCAATTGCTGAGCAAATCATTAAAGGGATTTACAAGTTAGAGCGGGTTGAAAGCAAAAAGGCTAAATCAAACGTTCAGTTGTTGGGTTCTGGGACTATTTTGAATGAAGTGCGTAAAGCCGCGCAGATTTTAAGTACCGATTATAATGTTTCTTCAGATGTGTATTCAGTGACTTCTTTCAATGAGTTGGCTCGTGAAGGTCAGGATGTGACTCGCTGGAATATGTTGAATCCGGAAGCCGAGCAAAAGCAAGCTTATATCGGCACCATCATTACTAAAGATGCGGGCCCTGCGATTGCTGCAACAGATTATGTCAAAGCATATTCAGATCAGATCCGTGCCTTTATCGATACCGAGTATCGTTGTTTAGGTACCGATGGTTTTGGTCGTTCAGATAGCCGCGAAAATTTGCGCACACACTTTGAAGTTAACGCTGGTTATGTGGTGGTCGCTGCATTATATGAATTAGCCAATAAAGGCGAAGTCGATAAAAAAGTAGTGACAGAAGCGATTAAAAAATTCGGTATTAAAACCGACAAAATCAATCCTCTGTACGCATAATTAGTGACTAGATAAGGATCCCAATATGTCTGATATTCAAAAAATTCTAGTCCCTGATGTGGGCGGTGAAGAAGTTGAAATTATTGAAATTTGTGTTGCTGTCGGTGATTCGTTGGAAGCGGATGAAGGTATTGTTACCGTTGAAACGGACAAGGCGTCTATGGACATTCCCGCTCCTTTTGCCGGTGAATTAGTCAGCTTATCGGTAAGCGTCGGTGATAAAATTAAAGAAGGCGATGTCATCGGTGAAATTAAAGCTGCGGGTGCTGCTGAACAAACCGAAAGCGAAACGCCTGAAGCAGAAAAGTCTGAACCGCAAGCGCAGGATAGCGCCGAGGTCGAAGATACTCCTGCTACTGAAGACCAAGCAGAACAAGAAACAAGTGAAACACACAGCAGTGGTGAAGCTCAGGTTATTGAAGTCACCGTACCGGATATTGGTGGTGATACTGATGTTGATGTGATTGAAGTATTAGTCGCGGCCGGTGATGTGATCGAACAGGAAACCGGTCTGGTCACTCTAGAAACTGATAAAGCCACCATGGATGTGCCGTCGCCCAAAGCGGGTACGGTTAAAGAAGTTAAATTGAGCGTGGGTGATAAAGTTTCTCAAGGTTCATTGGTTATCTTGTTAGAAGTACAAGGTCAGGCGGCTTCGACAGAAAAAGCGCCTGCGGCAAAAGAATCAGCGCCGGCTAAACAAGATAAATCAGACGCTCAAAAGCCAACCGAAACAGCGTCTACGGAAACTAAAGCGCCACCCGCGCCACCGCTATCTAGTCAAGAAACCGTTAATAATGGCTTGGTACATTGTTCACCGTCGGTACGTCGTATCGCTCGTGAATTTGGTGTGGATTTAACTCAAGTTAAAGGCTCTGGCCGTAAAAACCGTATTTTACGTGAAGATGTGCAAGAGTATGTTAAAGCAGAATTGGCGAAGCCCAAATCGGCAGGTGGTGTGGCGGGCGATAATGTACTGCAAATCGTGCCGGTTAAACCGGTTGATCACAGTAAATTTGGCGAAGTTGAGATTCAGCCACTGAGCCGTATTCAGAAAATATCTGGGCCGTTTTTACATCGTAACTGGGCGACAATCCCCCATGTTACCCAGTTTGATGAAGCTGACATCACAGATATTGAATCATTTCGTAAAGAACAAAATGATTATCACGCCAAGATTAAATCTGGTCTGAAAATCACGCCGTTGGTGTTTGTGATGAAAGCGGTGGCGAAGGCCTTAGAAAAATTCCCCACCTTTAATTCATCTTTGTCTGACGATGGCGAAAGCTTGGTACTGAAGAAGTTTATTAATATTGGTATCGCGGTGGAAACACCGGGCGGATTGGTCGTACCGGTTATCCGTGATGTGAACAAAAAAGGTATTGAACAACTTTCTCAAGAGCTGATCGAGACCTCTAAAAAAGCCCGTGATGGCAAATTGAAAGCTGCTGATATGCAAGGTGGCACCTTTACTATTTCCAGTTTGGGTGGCATTGGTGGCACTGCGTTTACGCCAATCGTTAATGCACCGGAAGTGGCGATATTAGGTGTATCAAAATCAGAGATGAAGCCAAAGTGGAATGGCAAAGAGTTTGAGCCTCGTTTGATGGTTCCGTTGAGCTTATCTTATGACCACCGAGTGATCGATGGTGCAGTAGGCGCACGTTTCTCTACTGAAGTCGCGGCAAACTTAACTGATTTAAGAAGGTTGGTACTTTAATCAAGAAATCGGTAGCATACGCCAGTTACCGATTTTAACGAATGTATACAGAATTTAATCGCAGCATGTTTAACATAGAGCATGCTGTCACAAATAGGACAATTTGAGGTTACTCATGAGCGAAATTAAAACCCAGCTAGTCGTATTAGGCGCAGGACCTGGTGGTTATTCAGCTGCCTTCCGTGCAGCCGATTTAGGAATTGAAACAGTTATTGTCGATGCCCGCGATACCTTAGGTGGTGTGTGTTTGAATGTCGGCTGTATCCCGTCAAAAGCCTTATTGCATGTGGCTAAAGTGATTGATGATGCCAAAGATATGGCCGCTCATGGCGTATCTTTTGGTGAGCCAAAAATTGATCTGGACAAAATCCGTGGTTGGAAAGACAGCGTAGTAAGCCAATTAACCAAAGGCTTATCGGGTATGTCGAAAATGCGTAAAGTTAACCATGTACAAGGCTATGGCAAGTTTACTGGTAGCAATACACTGGAGGTTGAAGGTAAAGACGGTAAAACTACCATCACTTTCGACAATGCCATTATTGCTGCCGGTTCTGAGCCAGTATCATTGCCATTTATTCCTAAAGATGATGATCGTGTTATTGATTCTACCGGTGCCTTGGAAATGGCTGATGTACCGGAAAAAATGCTGGTGTTAGGTGGTGGTATTATCGGTCTGGAAATGGGCACGGTATACCGTGCTTTAGGTAGCCAAATCGATGTGGTTGAATTCCTTGATCAACTAGTTCCGGCGGCTGATAAAGATATCATTAAAATTTATCAGAAGTACGTTAAAGACAAATTTAACGTCATGCTGGAAACCAAAGTGACTGCTGTTGAAGCTAAAAAAGACGGCTTATATGTCAGTTTTGAAGGTAAACAGGCTCCATCTGAAGCGGTGCGTTACGATAAAGTACTTGTCGCTGTTGGCCGTCGTCCCAATGGGGCTTTACTGGATGCTGATAAAGCCGGTGTTAAGGTTGATGACCGCGGCTTTATTAATGTAGACAAGCAAATGAAAACCAATGTTGAGCATATCTTCGCTATTGGTGATTTGGTTGGTCAGCCCATGTTAGCTCATAAAGCAGTACATGAAGGTCATGTTGCCGCTGAAGTGATTGCCGGTAAGAAGCATTACTTCGATCCTAAGTGTATTCCATCTGTCGCGTATACCGATCCGGAAATTGCATGGGTGGGCTTAACAGAGAAAGAAGCCAAAGAGCAGGGTGTCAACTTTGAATCGGCTAACTTCCCCTGGGCTGCGTCAGGCCGTGCTATCGCTTCTGGTCGTACTGAAGGAATGACCAAAATGATCTTTGATAAAGATACTGGTCGGGTTATCGGTGGTGCGATGGTTGGTATCAATGCCGGTGAAATGCTGGGTGAAATTGGTTTGGCCATCGAAATGGGCGCCGATGCAGAAGATGTGGGGCTAACTATTCACGCTCACCCAACCTTGAATGAATCTATCGGTTTAGCGGCTGAAATCTTTGAAGGTAGCATTACAGACTTGCCTAATCCAAAGGCCAAGAAAAAGTAATTTAGCGCCACGCGTTATAATACTAAAAAGGACCGCAAGGTCCTTTTTTATTGTTCAAACATATTTGTCAGGTGAAAAAACGCTTTTTATTCATTAGGATAAGACATCATCTCTGATTACCTCTGACTTTAAGGCTTCATATGCTGGAAAAACTATTTCAAGTCAATGCGCGTGGCAGTACGGTAAAAACCGAAGTGATCGCCGGGCTGACAACTTTTTTAACCATGGCTTATATCATCTTTGTTAATCCATCAATTTTGGCCGAAGCCGGGATGGATCATGGTGCGGTATTTGTTGCAACGTGTTTAGCTGCTGCGGTGGGTTGTTTGATTATGGGCATGGTGGCCAACTTGCCTATTGCTCTTGCACCGGGAATGGGACTGAATGCGTTTTTTACTTACGGTGTGGTAATGTCGATGGGGTACAGCTGGCAAGCGGCGCTGGGGGCGGTATTTTTATCCGGTATCCTGTTCTTTTTGCTTAGTGCGTTTAAAATCCGTGAATGGATTATTCAGGCAATACCACTGACCCTTAAAAAAGGTATTTCAACGGGGATTGGAGCCTTTCTGGCAATGATTGCGCTAAAAAATGCCGGTATTATTGTGGCTCATCCGGCGACGTTGGTGACGCTAGGTAATATTACAGATTTCGTCCCATTAATGAGTATTTTGGGCTTTTTCCTAGTGGCCGCTTTTACGGCGCGTAATCTGCCAGGAGCAGTATTACTCGCTATTTTGATTATGACCCTAATAGGCTTATTGAGCGGTGATGTTAGCTACGACGGGGTTATTTCTACTCCTCCTTCATTAGCCCCCACTTTTTTGCAGATGGATATTCAAGCCGCCCTGGAACTCTCTATGTTAAGTGTGGTTTTTGCATTCTTGTTCGTAGACTTGTTCGATACCTCAGGCACCTTGATAGCAGTAACTCAAAAGGCGGGTTTAGCGAATAAAGATGGGCAGATGCCGGGAGGATTCGGTAAAGCGTTGTTAAGCGACAGCATGGCAACGGTGGCAGGAGCAGCGTTGGGCACCTCCAACACCACAAGTTATATCGAAAGTGCATCCGGCGTAGCAGCTGGTGGACGTACAGGACTGACTGCGGTGGTCGTCGGCGGATTGTTTTTGCTGAGTATTTTCTTTGCTCCTTTGGCGGCAATGATCCCGGTATATGCTACGGCAGGAGCGATATTTTACGTGGCTATTTTAATGTTGTTTAGTCTAAAGGATATTGATTGGGATGATATTACTGAAGCCGCACCAGTGACGGTCGTACTGCTATTTACACCGCTGACTTTTTCAATTGCTAACGGGATTACACTGGCCTTTATTACTTATACCTTTACCAAGGCAACGTGCGGAAAATGGCGTGAAGTGACACCGAGTGTATGGATCTTAACCCTGTTGTTTGTATTAAAGATTATCTTTGTCGGGTAATCCCTGTTGATAAACAAAAATGGGAGCATCGGCTCCCATTTGTTTCTGCGTCTAGCGAGTTATTTTAATAAATCCATAATCTCGGCCAGTTCGGTTTTACCATTGATTATTTCATCTGGGGTTAAGCCGGATAATTCATGGGGAAAGACTAACCACTCGTCGCTTTGACGGACATAATAATCAGGCACGATGTCAACCTTGGAATTCTGTGGTTTGTACCAAGGACAGGCAACGCGAATATCACCGGGGGTATTCAAACGTGACAGCTTTTTGATTTGCTTTATCAACGCGTCAACACTGCGCCCTGAATCAAATACATCATCAACAATTAATAGCTTGTCTTCCGCGTTGGCATTTTCGATTAAGTAGTGCAAACCATGTACTTTGATTTCCTTGGATTGTTTATTGATACCATAATAGGAGGAAGTACGTACTGCGATGTGATCGGTTTCCACTTTTTTGAAGTCAAAATATTCTTGTACTGCAATCCCAATCGGTGCACCACCTCGCCAGATGCCGATAATGTAATCTGGTCTGAAACCGTCCTCATAGACGATAGATGCTAAACGAAACGCATCCTGTAGCAGTTGCTGTGAGGTTATAAAGTGTTTATCCGACATGCTGACTCCAGCTAAAATTTAAAGACGCGAAGTATAATACACACCCTAAAGTTGTTCACTCAAACTTTGTTACATTCTGCTAGTGGATCAATTTTGCCTCTAGGCCATCTTGATCGTAAACTCGGGCACTAGTGTGATATCAAGCTACTCATTTTTTGCTTTTCCAAGTGGAGCGGGTATATCCAACGCAGAGTCACACTCTGCTTATTTACATAACTATAAAACGATGGGAAGAAAATGAATAAAATAACCCTAATTGCTTTTGCCGTTTCAACCACTTTGGGATTGGCAGCCTGTAATCCAGCACAACCTCCTCAAACTTCCGCTGAAGCTCAAGCAACGGCTACAGCTAAGCAATCCGGTATTGATTTAAATGCTATTGATACCCAAGTCGGTCCACAAAATGACTTGTTCCGCTATGTTAACGGTAGCTGGTTAGCCAAAACGGAAATTCCCGCTGATAAATCCCGCTACAGCGTATTCAATATCCTGTATGACAACAGTCAGGTGCAGCTGAAAGAGATTATTCAAGATGCTTCCGCCATGCAGAATGCAGAGGGGAGCAATAATCAGAAGTTAGGTGATTTATATAACAGTTATATGAATGAAGAGCTGGCGGAAAAACTCGGCTATACACCCATTCAAAATGAAATAGATGCTATCGCTGCTATTGATGATGCCAGCCAGTTTGCTGCCAAAATGGGTGAATTATCTGTCATTGGGGTTGATGCACCTTTTGGTTATTATGTCTCGCCCGATGCAAAAGACCCGGGGATTTATGCGGCATATTTAGTGCAAAGTGGCCTGACTTTACCAGATAAAGATTATTACTTTAAAGACGAAGAAAAGTTCCAAAAATTCCGTGCCGCGATGGTGCAATATGTACAAGACGTGTTGAGTGCGGTGGGTTACGACAATCCTGAACAAGCTGCCCAAAATATTATGGCGTTGGAAACCGCAATAGCAGACAAACATCTGAGTCGTGTAGAGCGTCGTGATGCAGAGAAAAATTACAATAAACGAAGTGTTGAAGAAGTCCGCGAATTGCTAAACGGCTTTGACTGGAATGCCTATGCACAAGCATCTGGCATCGGTCAGGTCGATAAAATGGTGGTTCGTGAATACCCTTATTTTGAAGCAATTGGCGGAATATTAGCTAATACTGATTTGCAGACATTGAAAGATTATTTAACCTTCCGACTGGTGGATAACAACGCTCCACATTTAAGTAAGCAATTTGTTGATTTGAATTTCGATTTTTATTCAAAAACCTTACGTGGCGTACCTGAACAGCGTGAACGCTGGAAACGTGCAGTTGCTGCTACCAGTGGTGTGTTAGGTGAGGTGTTAGGTCAACAATATGTGAAACGTCACTTTAAACCAGAAGCCAAAGCGAAAATGGAAACTCTGGTGGGTAATCTGGTTAAAGCCTATGGTCAAAGTATCAAAGACATTGATTGGATGACCGATGAAACCAAGCAGGCTGCGCTGGAAAAACTATCCAAGTTTACACCTAAAATCGGCTATCCGGATAAATGGCGTGATTATTCTGCTTTGGAAATTAAAGCTGATGATTTAGTTGGTAATTATCAACGTTATTATCAATTTGAAACCGACTACAACAACAATCGTATTGGTCAGCCGGTCGACAAAGCCGATTGGGGCATGACACCACAAACTATCAATGCTTACTACAGCCCAACCCGCAATGAAATTGTATTCCCAGCGGCTATATTACAACCGCCATTTTTCAATATGGATGCAGATGATGCGGTGAACTACGGTGGCATTGGTGCCGTAATTGGTCATGAAATTGGTCATGGGTTTGATGATCAAGGCTCTAAATACGATGGTGATGGTAATTTACGTAGCTGGTGGACTGATGAAGACCGTGCTGCGTTTGAGAAGTTAACGGCTAAGTTAGTGGATCAATACAATCAGTTTGCACCCTTGGAAGATCAGCATGTTAACGGTGAACTGACTCTGGGCGAGAATATTGGAGACTTATCTGGTGTAACCATTGGCTATAAAGCTTATCAAATGTCGTTGGAAGGCAAAGAAGCACCAGTAATTGATGGTTTAACCGGTGATCAACGCTTCTTTATGGGATACGCGCAAGTCTGGCGTGGTAAATCCCGTGATGATGCGTTACGGGCGCAATTATTAAGTGACCCACATTCACCTGGTGAATTCCGCACTAATGGTATTGTGGTGCACTCTGATGCGTTCTATAAAGCCTTTGGTGTTAAAGAGGGAGATGCCATGTATGTGAAGCCGGAAGATCGCGTACATATTTGGTAATTGTCATATTTTGTAACCAAGACAAAGGCCGCTGTTGCGGCCTTTATGCTACAATGCCTCGTGATATTAGTTATCTAAACAAATATTAGAATTAGCAACGCACAGAGTTATTGATTGAAAACAGCAAGCTATTTATTCATGTTGATCTTGATGATGAGTGGGGTATTTACCTCGGCTCAGGCTGTGGTGATGCCGCTAAAAATGCTGGATATGCATCCTATCAGTCAGTCATTCCATACGCAGCACATGAAGATGACCCCAATGGATAGTGCAGCAAATATGGCTATGCACAATGATAATGACTGTTGTGATACTGTGCCGCCACCCTGCTGTCAGTCTGATGATGGTTGTAGTGCGGAGCCTTGTTATTGTGCCGCTGTTGCCACATTGGCAATCAGTAGCATGCCTATATTTATTGATACTCCCCCTCATTCATTAGCATTGTTTGATAACAGTGTTGGCCACATTTCTCTACCCCCAACCTCGGTATATCGCCCTCCAATAATCTGATTAATAAACAAACTTAAGTTAATTTTTTTAGATCAGAATTTATTATTTTTGAGGTGTGTATGCGCATTTTGTTGTATGTGTTGTTGAGTATTTTAACCAGTCCAGCTTGGAGCCAGGCTTCATCGTCGGATCCTAGCCAATCTAATCCGCTAGGCTCTGCCAGTGTCACCCGCTATGTCTGTCCCATGCATAGCCATATTATTAAAGATCACCCCGGCAAATGCCCGATTTGTGGTATGACACTGGAGGCACATCAAATGCCAATGGCTGCTTCTGCTTCAGTGGCACAAGTAACTATCAGTCCGTCAACTCGTCATGCCATGAATATTGTCACTAAAGCGGTGCAGCGTAGTGATATGTGGAGACAGATTAAAACGCTGGGTCAAGTGGATTTTGATCAGGCACAGATTAGCCATGTGCATCCACGTTTGTCGGGCTGGATTGAAACCTTAAATGTGGACACTGAAGGACAAACTATTCAACAAGGTCAACTGTTGTATACCCTTTACTCACCGGATTTAGTCGTGGCACAAGATGACTTTATTCAAGCCCTAAATAATCTTGAAGATAGTAAAAATCAATACTTATTAACCCAAGCACGTAAACGGTTATCGTTACTGGGGGTCGAAGATGATTTTATTCAACAACTGGAACAGCAACGGCAATCCCGCTATACGGTTCCCTTTTATGCGCAGCAATCCGGTATTGTTACCGCTCTGAATGTGCGTAAAGGTATGTATGTTCAGCCCCAACAAGAAATACTCGCTATTGCCGATCTTACCCGTTTGTGGGTGTTAGCCGATGTGTTTGAGAATCAGTTTGATTGGTTAAAAATCGGTAAACCTGCCGAAATTCATCTGCCCAGTATCGGTGTGCATGATGCTAAAGCCAGTATTGCCTATATATATCCGCAACTGGATCCGGTGACACGCAGTATTAAGGTGCGTATGGATCTGGACAATCCGACGAAGCGGATTAAACCGGGTATGACCGCTGATGTGGTGATTTATGGTGGACCGAAGTCTGCGGTACTCAATATTCCCCTGCAAGCGGTGATTAATAGTGAGAAAGGCAGTCGGGTAATAGTACAAAACTCGCAGCAGCAATTTGAAGTGCGTCAGATTGAAACTGGTATGCAAAGTGGAGACCGTGTTGAAGTACTGTCAGGCGTGCAAGAAGGGGAAGTGTTAGTGGTCTCCGGTCAGTTTTTGATTGATTCCGAGGCTAGTTTGAATGCCAGTTTTGAGCGTATGAACCCTCATGCCAACATGCAACACCATTAAGGAGTAAGTGATGTTAAAACAACTTATTGCCTTATCGGTTAAACACCGTGCTTTGGTTATTATTGCCACTTTTATGCTGGTTTTGACCGGCTTTCATGCTATCCGACAGATTAATGTTGATGCAATTCCGGATTTATCTGATGTGCAAGTGATTGTTAAAACCAGCTATGCCGGTCAGAGTCCGGAACTGGTGGAACAGCAAATCACTTACCCCTTGTCGAATATACTGATGGCGGTACCGGGAGCCAAAACGGTAAGAGGTTATTCCTTTTTTGGTGACTCCTATATTTATGTAATTTTCGATGAAGGTACCGATATTTACTGGGCTCGCTCGCGGGTATTGGAATATCTGACTCAGGCCAGACAACAGCTGCCTGATGGCGTTGAGCCCACTTTGGGTCCCGATGCTTCTGGCGTGGGATGGGTGTATCAATATGCGCTCAAAGATGAAACGGGTCAGCATAGCTTGGCCGATCTAAAATCTTTACAGGACTGGTTTTTAAAACAGGAATTGCAATCCGTTGCAGGAGTGGCTGAAATTGCCACGGTTGGTGGTATGACGCGCACTTACCAAATCGAAATCGATCCGCTTAAATTAGCCGCTTATCACCTTGATACCGAGCAGGTACGTCAAGCGATATTGGCGAATAATGGTGAGACTGGGGGCTCGGTGATTGAATTGGCCGAAAGCGAATTTATGCTGCGGGCCAGAGGCTACTTACACACCGTAGACGATTTTGCCAATGTCCCCTTGGGAGTACGTAATCAGGCTAATGTTCCGGTAACACTTCGCGATATTGCCAGTATTCATTTAGGTCCGCAATTACGCCGAGGTATCGCTGATTTAGATGGGCGAGGAGAAGTGGTCGGTGGCATTGTGGTAATGCGCAGTGGTGAAAATGCTCGCGATGTCATCGCAAGAGTTAAAAGTAAGATAGAACAGTTAAAACCGGGTTTACCAAAGGGTGTGGAAATTATTCCGGTATATGATCGAGCTGATTTTATTCAGCGTTCGGTGGACAATTTGTTAGATAAGTTACTGGATGAAATGCTTCTGGTGGCATTAGTGCTGATTTTATTCCTGTTACATTTCCGTTCGGCCTTAGTGGCGTTGGTGATTCTACCTTTATCGTTATTATTCTCGGTAATATTAATGAACTTAGTTGGTATTACGGCCAATATTATGAGTTTGGGCGGTATTGCGATTGCCATCGGGGCACTGGTGGATGCGGCTATTGTGATGGTTGAAAATGTGCATAAGCACCGAGAGGAGTTTAGCGATACTCAGCAACGTCAGCCTAATCGTAGCGAGCACTGGCAACTGGTCATTAATGCATCTCAACAAGTTGGGCCATCTCTTTTTTGGTCATTGGTGATTATTACCGTCAGTTTTTTCCCCATTTTTGTACTAGAAGGACAAGAAGGGCGCTTATTTACTCCCTTAGCTTTGACTAAATCTTTTGCTATGGCCGGTTCGGCCTTGTTAGCAGTGACGTTAATTCCAGTCTTAATGGGTTTTTGGGTCAAAGGCCGCATTATCCCCGAGCGGCGTAATCCATTATCCCGTTTATTAGTATGGTTGTATTTACCGGTATTAAATGCGGCACTGCGCTTTCCTAAAGTGACTTTGTTGGTGGGGATAATGCTGATGCTAAGTGCACTTTATCCACTTAACCGCACAGGATATGAATTTATGCCGCAAATTGATGAAGGCACCTTGCTGTATATGCCAACGACCTTGCCCGGAATTAGTGCCGGTAAAGCTGCGCAAATATTGCAACAAACGGATCAATTGATTAAATCGGTGCCTGAAGTTCACAGTGTATTTGGTAAAGTGGGACGCGCCGAAACAGCTACTGACCCGGCACCGTTAACCATGCTGGAAACCACCATTCAGTTAAAGCCTAAACACGAGTGGCGGGTAGGGATGACACTGGATAAATTAACGGACGAGTTACAACACAAGATCCAATTTCCGGGCTTGAGCAATGCATGGGTACAACCGATTAAAACCCGCATTGATATGTTATCTACCGGAATTAAAACCCCGCTGGGGATTAAAATCAGTGGTGATGATGTTAAACAAATTGAACATATCGCCACGCAGGTAGAACGTATGCTGAAAACTCTGCCTAATACCCGATCGGTATTTGCCCAGCGAACGGCCGCCGGTCATTACATTGATATTCAGCCAGATAGGCAAGCTTTAGGTGAATATGGTTTAACCATGGATAAGTTACATGATCTGGTGCGTTTTGCGATTGGCGGAGCACAAATTGACCAAGTGGTAAGTGGTAATGAACGCTATCCGATTAATTTGCGATTTCCTCGCCATTACCGGGACAATTTGCAAGCCTTGCGCGATTTACCGGTAAGTACCCCTGGTGGACTGTATATTCCGTTAAGTCAATTAGCCAAAATCAGTTTTCAGCAGGGGCCGGCAATGCTAAAAAGTGAGAATGCTCGGCGGGTAGGCTGGATATTTATTGATATTCAGAATGTTTCTGTGGGTGAATATTTGCAACAGGCACAGTCTTTACTTGCCCAACAGATTGAACTTCCGGCTCGTTATTCACTGAGCTGGTCCGGGCAGTATGAATCGATGCAACGAGTGGCTAACCAATTACAGCAAGTGGTGCCAATGACGCTATTGATTGTGTTGATTCTGCTAACGATCACCTTACGTAGCTGGCAACAGAGTATGATAGTGATGTTCACTTTACCCATAGGCTTAGCGGGGAGTTTATGGTTAATCTGGGGGTTAGGATTAAACCTGTCCGTTGCGGCTGCGGTGGGGATGATTGCATTAGCCGGTGTGGCAGCTGAGTTTGGGGTGGTGATGTATTTATATTTGAATCAAGCTTGGCAACAGCAATCACAAAAATCAGCTGAAACTTTACTTAATGCCGTGCGTGATGGCGCTGTTCAGCGGGTTCGCCCCAAAGCCATGACAGTACTAACGATTTTAATCAGCTTAATACCCATAATGTATAATCAGGGCACCGGTCATGAGGTAATGCAGCCCATAGCTGCGCCTTTAATCGGCGGTATGATTGTTGCTCCGTTGGTGTCATTATTGATTATTCCGGTGGCATTTATGTGGCTGGAAAAGCGAAAATTAGCGATTTAAATCCGCATAGGTATAAAATAGCCGGATGCAACAGTTAGAGATATTCGAAATTCAAAGCCCTTGTGTTGGTGTCTGCCAGTCAGACACCAACGGCAATTGTCTTGGCTGTTATCGCACTCGTGATGAACGTCTCTACTGGATAAAGCTTGAACCCGATGTCAAACGTAAAATTATTAAGGCTTGTGCTGGACGTAAACGTCGGGCCGAGATGGCAAAAAGAAAGAAAACCGAACCGGAACAAGTTAACCCGCAGCGATCGTTGTGGGACTAGCTTGCTGTTTTAGGGTTTTCAAATCATCTCGTAAATTAGTTAACCATTGTTTAAATGCTCTGCGCCACGCGGCTTTTTGATTTTGCTGGCTATTGGTGGAGCCCATCGCGGCTTCGGTTGAAAATGACCTTGCCGCAATGCCCAAATTCAAATTGACGGCATCTTCTATTACGGCAACCAACTCCCCGGTTTTTGAGTTGGCCAGTACGACTTGTATATACGCCTCACCAAATGAATTGACATATCGATCCATGCTGGTGGGGTTGTCCCATGCGCCATCCTTGGTGACTAAAGGATTGTAACGCATTAAACGGAATTCTACTGCCAGTACATCGTCGCCACCGGTTTGGGTATATTCAAATGCCTTACCATTGCCAAAAATAAAGTGGGATAATTCATCAAACTGATCGGCAATTTCGAAAATATCCGCTGCCTTAGCCTTTTGCCAACTACGGTTTATTTGTTCATCGCTGGTAGGAGGAACGATGAGCCTTTCCACATTCATATTAAACAAAATTAGCTTGTTGTACTGCTTAAATTCATCCCTCGAGTGCACGACAAATCGATCAAAATGGGTGTTGTGGAGTTGATACAACGGCTTTTCAGTTGCAGTATCAGGAATAATGGATTGCTCAATGGTGTTGGCGCAGCCAGTCAATAATATCGCGATAATAGGTAGCGTGAATTTCATCATGTTATTGCTTGTCAAAATGTTGTGATTGACCATAAGTAAGTAGCTCCACTCCAGTAATGTCGTTGTTAGTATTGACGTCAAAATGGAGTTTTACGAATTCACCACGATGATAAAAATTGAGTGTGTCCGCTGCCGAAAGAGTTAATTTATTTTGATCTAGATGTAACTGTAGCTTGTTGCTTTGAATAGTGAATTTAATCACTTGGTTATGTTGATGAGATTGGTATTGGCCGATATATCGCGATAGCTGCTGATGAGTTAAGTCTATATCCGCAGGCTGAAACACATATTGTAACCCGCGAGTATTACCTTCTGCTTTAACCCCGGAATGTCCGGCCCCCATCACGGTGTGGCTCCGCCATTGTAATCCGGTATAGTGTTTTTGCTGTAAAAACTCAGCAAATTGCATAACGGGTTGGTACAGGCCTTCTAATTCACTAACCGGCATAAATAACTTGGCTTGTTGGGTGAGCTTTTTCTCAAAGTTTTTTGTATAGGTGTATAAAACATTGTTATCCCAATTTACCGCTGGACTGGACGGAATATAGTTAGCGAATAAATTAGGCTGATTAAATAAGGTATACAAAGTAAACAGCCCGCCTAATGAGCTACCCATTAGTGTACGCTGCTCAGTTGTACGATAGTGTTTGTCTACGAATGGGATAAGCTCTTGTTGAATAAAGTTTAGAAACTTTTCGGCTCCACCGGAACTACCATCCTGATCGACATCGCTGGGGGTAAAGTCTCGCCGCCGCAGTTGATCGGGATTGGGATTTTTACCACCCCAAGTAATACCGATTATGATCAAACCGGGTACGAAACCATCATAGTATTGTTCACCGTAAATACTGCTGATTAAAGGAAAATCCCATTGAGCATCGAGCAGATAAAGTACTGGATAATGTTCCTTGCCTTGAGCGTATCCGGCTGGCAGATTGACCAATAGCTGATAATCTTGCTGCACAATGTCTGAATAGATTGGCTTGGTTTCTGTTCCCGGAATTGAGACAGGCTCTGCATTAACGACAAGGCCATACAGGAGTGAGGCGAGCAGAATGATTAATTTATTTTTCATTGGTATATACCATTGAAGCGATAGTGGCAACGCACTATAAGGCCGTTGGATTTTTATCCAGCCTAGCAAATAAATTTATGACAAAACAAAGGTTTCGCGACTAATAATTAAATAAAGTAAGCCGATAGAAAATTTGAACAATAATAATTTCGATTATAATAGTTGGCAAAAGTTTAGCGATTGCTCTGGATGTCGATTGAGTAGAATATATCCATATTTATTACTAGGTAATTGAGTTAAAACTCGTCTATTCTCAAAGAGTTGAAATGATTGATTCAATAGTTGGAAAGGACTGACTAATGCAAGCCATTGATTATGCAAAAAATGTAACGGAATCGTTTGCGCTACCGGATATTTGTACCCGAATAAAAGAATTGTTAGAAGATAATTGTTCAACTGCTGATGATATAGCTGAAGTGGTTGCACTTGATCCTTCGCTAAGCATCAAATTACTTAAATTAGCCAATAGCGCCTTATATAACTTTCCATCTGCCATTAATACTATCGGCAAAGCCGTTAATGTGATTGGCGGTAAGGCTTTATATAGTTTGGTGATCACTGAAACCGCGTCCAGTGCTTTCCGTCATTTTGAAAATAACGCTATTAATTTAGAGCGTTTTTGGCAGCAAAGTGTGTATTGCAGCCTGATCGCTAAAGAGTTAGCCAGTCAGGCCAAATTAAAGGATATTGAGCGATATTTTCTGCTGGGACTTTTACATAATTTTGGTGAGCTGGCAGTAGCGGTGCAATCTCCAGAAAAAGCCATGTTGTGTGAACAATACACCGAAAAAATGAAACCGTGGCAGCAACAAAGGACAATTTTGGGGTATACCTATGCCAATGTGTCAGCGGAGATATTGAAATTGTGGGGGTTGCCAGAGGAACTTTACCGTCCAATTGAGCACTTTAATGAGGTCATGTATGCGCTGGATGATCAAGATACCGCGATACTGAATGCGGCTTCTCGAATCGCTTTATCGATTATTCACCCCGAAAAATACAGTCAGACTAAAATTCTTAATCCGGAAATTATTAAAAGTTTCGGACTACATGCAGAAGACGTGGTGGAAGCCACTCAGTATGCCCGTATGGAAGCCTATAACATTTTGGTTATTATGAATCCGGAATTGTTTCTGATTCACTAAAGTGTGTTGATTATTTAACCACATCAATTGCATTTATACCGGGTATAATTAAACAAAACAGTAGATAGTTGTTAATTAAGGCTCCCAACCTTTATACTTCTGCGGTTTCATTTCTATACTGCGTAAATTATTTATCGAATTAACGCTGGCTAATAAAGGAATGCCTATTATTGGTCACCGCTGTTAGTTTAACTGTTGCAGTCAACCAAGAGGACAATGTTGTGTTAGAAGCATATCGTCAACACGTCGCTGAGCGTGCCGCTGAAGGTATACCACCTAAGCCACTTAATGCAGAGCAAGTTGCCGGTCTGGTCGAGTTGTTAAAAGCTCCACCAGCAGGTGAAGAAGAATTTTTATTAGAATTGCTGTCAGAGCGAGTTCCTCCCGGAGTAGATGAAGCCGCTTATGTAAAAGCCGGTTTTTTAAGCGCCATTGTTAAAGGCGAAGCCCAATCACCGTTAATTTCTAAAGATGCCGCTATCCAGTTATTGGGTAACATGCATGGTGGTTATAACATCGTTACTTTGGTCGAAGCATTAGATGATGCTGAGTTGGCTGAACTGGCAGCTGAAGAACTAAAACACACATTGTTAATGTTTGACGCATTTCACGATGTGGAAGAAAAAGCTAAGGCTGGAAATCAGTTCGCGCAAGATGTGCTAGAAAGCTGGGCTGAAGGCGAATGGTTCACGTCACGTCCGGATATGCCGGAAAAAATTACGGCCACCGTATTTAAAGTTACCGGTGAAACCAATACCGATGACTTGTCGCCAGCCCCTGATGCCTGGTCACGCCCTGATATTCCATTACATGCTCGTGCCGCTTATAAAATGACTCGTGACGGATTAACTCCAGAAAAGCATGGTGAAGTCGGCCCGTTAGCGCAAATCGAAGAGATGAAAGCCAAAGGCCATCCAGTTGCGTTTGTGGGTGATGTTGTGGGGACCGGTTCTTCACGTAAATCCGCAACTAACTCGGTTTTATGGTTCTTCGGTGAAGATTTACCTGGTGTGCCTAATAAGCGTGGTGGTGGTATTTGTATTGGTTCTAAAGTTGCGCCGATTTTCTTTAACACCATGGAAGATGCCGGTGCATTAGTATTTGAAGCCGATGTTGAAAAAATGAACATGGGTGATGTGATTGAGATCTTGCCTTTTGAAGGCGTGATTAAAAATGCCGACAGCGGTGAAGTGATCGCAGAATATCAATACAAATCGGAAGTGTTACTCGATGAAGTACGTGCCGGTGGCCGTATTAATCTTATTATTGGCCGTGGCCTAACTGATAAAGCTCGCGAATCATTAGGTTTAGGTGCATCTGATTTATTCCGTAAACCGGAGCAGCCAGCAGATACCGGTAAAGGTTATACCTTGGCGCAGAAAATGGTGGGTAAAGCCTGTGGCGTAGAAGGTATTCGCCCCGGGACTTACTGTGAGCCTAAAATGACTACCGTTGGTTCGCAAGATACCACCGGCCCGATGACCCGTGATGAATTAAAAGACTTGGCTTGCCTGGGTTTCTCTGCGGATTTAACCATGCAGTCATTCTGTCATACCGCTGCCTATCCCAAGCCGGTGGATATTGATACCCAGCATACCCTGCCTGATTTTATTATGAATCGGGGTGGTGTGAGCTTGCGTCCTGGTGACGGTATCATCCACAGTTGGCTAAACCGTATGTTGTTGCCTGATACCGTGGGTACAGGTGGCGATTCACATACACGTTTTCCATTAGGTATTTCTTTCCCTGCCGGCTCTGGCTTGGTGGCGTTTGCTGCGGCAACCGGAGTTATGCCTCTAGATATGCCAGAGTCAATTCTGGTGCGCTTTAAAGGCGAAATGCAGCCCGGTATCACTTTACGTGATTTGGTGCATGCGATTCCGTTGTATGCCATTAAGGCCGGATTGTTAACCGTAGAGAAAAAAGGCAAGAAGAATGTATTCTCTGGCCAGATTCTGGAAATCGAAGGGGTTGAAAATCTAACGGTTGAACAAGCCTTTGAATTATCTGATGCCTCGGCTGAACGTTCAGCAGCCGGCTGTACGGTTAAGTTATCCGAAGAATCCATTAGCGAATATCTGCGCTCCAATATCACCATGCTGCGTTGGATGATCAATGAAGGTTATGGTGATCCACGTACGTTAGAACGTCGCGCCCTTAAAATGGAAGAATGGCTGGCCAATCCACAATTAATGCGTGCCGATGCCGATGCTGAGTATAAAGAAATCATCGAAATAGACTTATCGGAAATCAAAGAGCCTATCGTATGCTGCCCGAACGACCCTGATGATGCAAAAACCTTATCGGACGTTGCCGGTGATAAAGTGGACGAAGTGTTTATTGGTTCATGTATGACCAATATTGGTCATTTCCGTGCTGCGGGTAAATTGCTTGATCAGTACGATGGTACTTTACCGACGCGTTTATGGATGTCGCCACCGACTAAAATGGATGAAGCGCAGTTACGTGAAGAAGGTTATTACAACGTTTATGCCAAAGCCGGTGTACGTACGGAAATGTCGGGTTGTTCTTTGTGTATGGGTAACCAGGCGCGGGTTGAGCCAGGTGCAACGGTATTGTCTACTTCGACGCGGAACTTCCCTAACCGTTTAGGTGATGGTGCGAATGTGTATCTGACCTCGGCTGAATTAGCCGCTGTCGGTGCAATTGTTGGTCACTTACCCACGGCTGAAGAATACATGCAGTACGCCAGCAAAATTGAATCGATGAGCGCGGATGTATTCCGTTATCTTAACTTCGATAAGATGGATTCATTTAAGCAAGCTGAAGCTGAAGCGAAGAAAAATATTATCCCAACATTGAATGTGGCTTAACCTGATTTAAACCATATAGACGGATAATTTAAAGCCGGTCAGTATTCTGACCGGCTTTTTTTATGTCTAGGCTGATTGTACCTAAATATTTAGGTCATTGAAGATAAGGAAACTACAATTAAGTTTGCACCGCAGTGTGGCTGTTGCTTTTTATTCAACCCATCGCATGAATAAGGAGCTGTTATGAAATCCAGATTGATAAAATTATTGTATGTATTTCCAGTTGTTGCAGTTGTACAAGCCTGTAACACAACACCAAAGGAAGAAGGTGCCATGCAGGAAGAACCGGAACAACAAATGGCTATATTTGGTATTTGTTACGATAACCGGGGTTGTGTCTCTGGTGATGAAAGCGCCTGGAGTGTGACCAAAAACTCCTGTTCCGCGTCCGGTGGCAAAAGCTGGTACAACAGTAATACCAGTAGTTGTGTAAACCTTTAACCTATCTAATCTACAGGCGCCATATTGGCGCCTTTTTTCTACGTTCAGATTGATTGACAAACTACATCAGCTCCTTTAAATTGTCTCCAAATGTTAATTAGTAACATTAAAAAATAATTTATATGTTATTAAGTATCGTTATCAAATTTGAGGAAATCGGTAGATATGGCTATTCAACAATCCCCTAATCCATTGCCGTTTAGCACCAAAGGTATTGGTGATCTTGCTACGTTGCATCAGGATGGATGGCATATTTTGGCCGAAGAAGTCAGCCTGCCGATTGCTGTATTAAACGAATCAGCATTACAGAATAATCTGGAATGGATGATGAATTATGCCAACAGGACAAAAGTGAAGTTGGCACCCCATGGCAAAACCACCATGGCACCGGAACTGTTTTTGGCCCAGCAGCAGGCGGGATGCTGGGCAATGAGTCTGGCCACAGCTCCTCAGGTTGCAGCCGCTAGTCAGGCGGGTATCCAACGAATTATCATGGCTAATCAACTGGTTGGTTTGCGCAATATGCAAATTATTGCCCGGTTAATTGAGCAGAACGACCTGGAATTCTATTGTTTTGTCGATTCCTACGCGAATGCCGAGGCACTTAATCGTTATTTTTCCGCTCAAGGACTGACACTGAATGTTTTACTGGAAATGGGTGTCACTGGTGGGCGTTGCGGTGTACGTGACGGTGCTAAGGCGAAAGAACTGGCCGCAAAACTTCAAAACCTGTCCGCCATCAAGCTAACAGGGCTGGCATTTTATGAAGGAGTGATCCACGGACATAATGCGACGGACAAGGTGACCGATTTCGTTAAAACTGTTCACGCACTAGCATTGGATTTGCACCAGCTTGGTCACTTCGCTGACGGCCAAGTGCTGATTAGTGGCGCGGGATCAGAATGGTATGATCTGGTGGCAGAGCAATTGGGGACGGCAGGTTTACCGGATGAATTCGTAGTGGTGATCCGTCCGGGCTGTTATTTGATCCATGATACTGGCATCTATCAGCACGCCCAGCAACAAATCCAGCAACGTAGTCAGTTAGCCTGTGATCTGGGGGGAGAATTGACTAATGGCCTGCAAATTTGGGCCTATGTACAATCGGTACCCGAGCAGGGTCTGGCTATTGTGGGAATGGGTAAACGTGATGTGGCATTTGATGCCGGTCTACCCACACCGGAACTGCATTACCGACCAGGGCAGTCGCAACCCACTGTTGTAGGTGAACGATGGTTGTTACAGCGCATTATGGACCAACACGCCATGTTGAGTTTTCCACAATCTGCTGAGGTGAAGCCCGGCGATATTATGTGCTTTTCGACTTCACACCCCTGTTTGACCATGGACAAATGGCGTTATATCGGCATGGTAGACAACCATTTTCGTGTAAGTCGCCTGATTGAAACCTGCTTTTAACGGTGACGGTATAAATTATGGATATCGTATCTAAGATAACTGATCGAATGCGGCACTTGCGTCCCTCAGAACAGAAGACTGCGCGTTTTATCCTTGACGATTTGTCTTTTGCTGCCAGCGCATCCATTAATGAACTTGCCGATAAAGCTGGCGTTAGCCATGCCAGCATTACTCGTTTGGCTAAAACACTGGATTGTAAAAATGTCCGTGAATTAAAAATGTTATTGGCCCAATCTGCCGCGGTGGGTGAGCGGTTTATTTCCAGCAAGCCAGTTAAGAAGAAAGAAATTCCGGCTATTTATCAGGCTATTCACGACATTCTCGATCTTAATGCCGGCCTGATTAGCGACAAGGCCATTAAGCAAGCCGGTAAAATAATCACTCGTGCCGGTCATGTTTTAATTTTTGGGGTTGGCGGCGGCAGCACTATGCTGGCGGAAGAAAGCCACTACCGGCTATTTCGGTTGGAAGTGAAAAGTAACGCCTATTCAGACCCCATGCTAATGAGGATGACCGCCGCCACCGTCGATAAAAATGATGTGGTGTTGTGTTTATCCTTAAGTGGTGTCAGTCCGGATGTGATGGCATCGGCACAAATCGCCAAAGAATATGGTGCTCAAGTGATCACTATCTGCCCAGCTGGCCCTTTGGCGAATATTGCTGATGTACATTTGCCGATTGAAACGCAGGAAGCCGATTACATTTTTAAACCCAGTGCCTCGCGTTATGTGATGCTGGCTGCCATCGACATTCTGGCCAGTGAGGTAGCTGTCTGTAATCAGAAAAAGTCCCGGGAAAAACTGCGCCGCCTTAAACATCATCTGGATCAGCACCGCAAAGGATCCGAACGTTTACCTTTAGGAGACTAACGTGTCACCCAGTCCTGTCTTGGCGGATCTGTTGATCCGTAATGCCACGGTTTATGACGGTTCCGGCGCACCTGGTTTGCCGCAGGATGTGTTGGTCAGCGGCAATAAAATTACCGCCTTGGGGCAGTTTGAATCGAGCGCGGCTAAATATTGTATTGACGCTGATGGAATGGCGTTAGCCCCGGGATTTATTGACGTGCATACCCATGATGATATTGAAGTGATCCGTCATCCTGCCATGTTAAGCAAGATCAGCCAGGGCGTGACCACTGTGGTGGTAGGAAATTGTGGTATCAGCGCCAGCCCGGTGACGTTGACTAACGCCGTTCCGGACCCGCTTAATTTATTGGGCAAGCAGCACGAATTTGTATTTGTCGAACTGCAGGATTATATCGACGCGGTTAATCAGGCCAGTAGCGCGGTTAATGTTGCCGCATTGGTGGGACATACTGCGTTGCGAGCACAAGTGATGGACAGGCTGGATCGCGCGGCAACCGACACTGAAATTGACGCAATGCGAACCAAACTAAAAAAGGCATTAAGTCAGGGAGCAAAAGGACTCAGTACCGGGCTGGCTTATCAAAGTGCCCATTCAGCAACGAGCTGCGAAGTGGAGGCTTTAGCCAGTGAACTCAAAGCTTATCAGGCTCTTTATACTACTCATTTGCGTACCGAGTTTGACGGTATTCTGCATGCGTTGGATGAAGCCTTTGCCTTAGGACGTAATGTTGATGTAGCGGTGATTATTTCCCATCTTAAATGCGCTGGTAAAGCTAACTGGGGGCGGTCACAGCAGGTTCTGGATCACGTTAAACAGGCGAGGCAACATCAGCATATTGGTTGCGATTGTTATCCTTATAGCGCCAGCTCCAGCACGCTGGATCTAGGTCAGGTGACCGCCGATTTTGACATTTTTATTAGCTGGTCCGATCCGCACCCCGAACAGGCCGGAAAGACCTTGCGGGAAATTGCCGAAAACTGGCATATGTCCTTGCTGGAAACCGCGGAAAAACTGCAACCGGCCGGAGCGGTATATCACGGAATGGCTGAATCAGACGTACAAAGCTTTTTGCAATATCCCGCCAGTATGATCGGCTCTGACGGCTTGCCTTGCGATCCCAGTCCTCATCCTCGTTTGTGGGGCACATTTCCGCGAGTATTGGGCCATTATGCCAGAGACTTGGGGCTATTTAGCCTAGGTCAGGCAGTGCATAAAATGACTGGCCTATCTGCCAGCGAAATGCAGTTGGATAATCGTGGTTTTATCCGACCAGACTATTTTGCCGATCTGGTGTTGTTCGACCCGGACAAAATCAAGGACAGGGCCAGTTATCTCGATCCCAAACAGATTGCCGAAGGCATTTTGATGGTTTGGGTAAACGGCCAACTCAGCTATAACACAACAGGTCAACACAGCAGATTAACTCTGGGTCGTGCTGGCCGATTTTTAAAACATAAACAACTTGAAAGCAAAGGTGAAGCATGACAATTAAACGATATGGCAGCAGTGGCGGTGTGGGTACCGGGGGACAGCACTTACCCTTTTCCAGTGCGGTTGAAGCTGGTGGCTGGCTGATGGTATCGGGACAAACTCCAATGCGCGATGGTGAGGTGGTGGAAGGCGGTATTGTCGAGCAATCGCGTCTGGCCATCCAGAACTGCGTCGATATTATGCAACAGGCCGGCTATGGCATGGAGCATGTGGCACATGTCAAAGTGATCCTCACCGATGCCCGTTATTTTCAGTCTTTTAATAAAGTGTTTAAAGAGTTTTTTGGTGAGCACCCACCCGCACGGATTTGTGCGGTGGCCGATTTAGTAGTGGACTGTAAAGTCGAAGTCGACGTGACCTGTTACAAGGCGCCCTGATAAAAAACAGTTTAACTGGCCCGGAGTGTGAGCATGGAACATCTGTTTATTGTTGCTTTTGTCGTCTATCTATTGGCTATGATTGCCTTGGGCTGGTTTGTATCGCGCAAAAACACCAGTGGTGAGCAATTTTTACTGGGGGGCCGTAGTCTGCCGTTATTGCTCACATTAGGCACCACAGTGGCCACCATGGTAGGCACCGGGTCGTCAATGGGAGCGGTAGGGTTTGCCTATCAGAATGGGTGGGCCGGTACGTTGTACGGGATTGGCGGCGCCATCGGCATTTTGTTGTTAGCCTGGTGGTTTGCGCCCGTAAGACAGCTACGTTTTATGACCATGAGCGAGGAGTTGTCTTATTACGTGGGGGCGAATCCGTTAATTAAAAATTTGATTGCAGTGATTATTTTTGTTGCCAGCATCGGCTGGTTGGGCGCACATATTATTGGTGGCGGTATGTATCTGGCCTGGCTAACCGGGCTGGATATTCAGTGGGCCAAAGTGATCATCGCCATCAGCTTTGCCATTTATGTGGTGATTGGTGGTTATACCGCCGTAGTCTGGACTGACTCGATTCAGGCCTTGATCCTGTTCAGCGGTTTTATTCTGATGGCAGTATTTTCGCTTTATTCGGTTGGCGGATGGGATGCCATGCTGGCGGCGCAACCCGTGGAAAATTTGTCCTGGTTTGCGGTGGATAAAATAGGTGTGTTGCCGGCTATTTCACTGGCACTGGCTATTATGGTGGGCATATTGGCTACTCCTTCGTTTCGACAGCGGATCTATTCGGGTAGTGATGTCGGCAGTATTCGCCGATCTTTTGTGTATTCCGGTGTGCTGTATTTATTTTTCTCCTGTATTCCCGCCATTATCGGCATGACGGCTTTTGCCACGGATGCCAGTCTGGACAACGCTTCTTTTGCCTTTCCGCATATGGCGCTGCATTTTATGCCAGTGGGGTTAGGTTTACTGATAATTATTGCCGGGATTTCGGCTACGTTGTCCAGCGCCAGCTCTGACGCCATCGCGGCGGTGAGTGTAGTGATGCGTGATTTGTATTGTCTGGCAACGGGCAGTATGCCACAACCGGATAAAGTAGTGTGGCTGTCGCGGTTAAGTTTAGTGGTCACCATTGGGTTGGCGCTTTTGTTTGCCCTCAGTTCCAACGATATTATCGCTTATATCACCCAAATGATTGCAATTCTGATGGCCGGTTTATGTATTTGCGCTTTATTGGGACGCTTTTGGTCCAGGTATAACTGGCAGGGTGCGTTAGCAACATTAATCGCCGGCTGTGTTACCGCATTGGTGGTAGGCAATCATGCTGACTGGAATAGCTGGTTTGGTAATCCTGTTTTGCCGTCGCTAGGCATGGCGTTAGTCAGTGGTGTACTGGTCAGTTTACTGACGCCTCAATCCAGTATCAGCAGTCGCGAGGCGTTAGCGATTCTGGACGCCGAACGGCAACGTATGGAAAGTAGCGCTGATTTGCAGGCTTCACCAGTACAACTTAACAAATAACAACGAGATGGATATGAAGCCTGTTAAATTGATTGCGCTGTTGGCCTTATTGGTTTTGTCATCTTTTAATTTCGCCAACGAAACCACCCCGCTAGCATTAATGCCTTATCCGGCACAGGTGGATATTAAACCGGGTGATTTCGTATTAACAGATGCAATAACGGTTTCATTTTGGGGGGTAAGTGAATCACGTCAACAACTGATGATGAGTCAGTTACAGAGTCTGTCTGATAAGGTGACTCAGGTTGAATCCGCCAAATCGGCCAAGGTTATTATCAAGGTAACAAATTCGTCCAATAGTATTGTGCCTGAATTGAATCAGGATGAAGCCTATCAGTTGGACATTGGGCATAACAGGATTCAGTTGTCCGCACCGACTGAACTGGGAGCGTTGCACGGTGTGCAAACGTTATTGCAATTGGTGGACTGGGATAAACACCGTATTGCGCGGGTAACAATCAGCGATCAACCCCGTTTTCCTTGGCGTGGACTATTGATCGATAGCGTTCGCCATTTTATTCCCCTTGAGGATATTAAACGTCAGTTAAGGGGCATGGCCTCGGCCAAACTTAATGTATTGCATTGGCATTTAACCGATGATCAGGGCTGGCGGTTTGAGTCCAAAACCTATCCTAAATTGCAACAACTGGCTTCAGACGGATTGTATTATACCCAACAGCAAATCCGCGAGGTGGTGAACTACGCCAGTTTATTGGGAATAAGAGTGGTACCGGAACTGGATGTGCCCGGCCATGCATCAGCGATTGCAGTGGCTTATCCTGAGCTGATCAGTTTACCCGGCCCTTATCAGATGGAGCGGCACTGGGGCGTATTCGAGCCATTATTGGATCCATCCAATCCGCAGGTGTATGTGTTTATCGACAAACTGGTGCAAGAGCTGGCCAGCCTGTTCCCCGATCCCTACGTACATATTGGCGGAGATGAGATCTATCCAGTTCAATGGCAGCAAAGCGATAAAGTACAAGCTTATATGCGCAAGCAAAAACTAGCTGATACCCAGCAGCTGCATACTTATTTTAATCAGCAAATACAGCAAATACTCCATCGATATAACAAGCAGATGATGGGCTGGGATGAGATTTATGATCCGGCCTTACCAAGGGATATTCTGATCCAGTCCTGGCGAGGGTTGGAGTCCATTAGCCAGTTTGCCCGCCAAGGCTATCAGGGCATTTTATCTACCGGTTTTTATATTGATCAGCCTCAGCCGACCGACTACCACTATCGAAATGATCCGGTGCCACAACAACCTGTAACAGTACCGAAAATTAACGCGCAAACCCATTGGCAGCAATGGCAATTCAGCATGCCACGTCTTAAAGGCAGCAAAGTAAAGGGGTTAATCACCCTGATACAAAACCCCGGGCAGGTTGAACAGGGTTATATCAGTTTGAATAACAAGCCCACTCGTCAATTACATGATTTATCCCAACACAACGGTATAAAACAATTCTGGTTAGATACCTGGATGGGACCAACCCGCTTTGAACTTGATTTAAGCGATGAGCAGGGGATTAATGGTCGTATTATGCTTGGCAATAGTCCTTATCCGGTTAATGGTCAATTGCTAAAACAGGGTCGCGGTAAAGACGGCGCTCCGCTATTAAGATTTGCCGAGCGGCTCAGTACTGAACAAGCCAAAAATATTCTTGGTGGCGAGGCGACAATCTGGGCGGAGTTAGTTACAGCGAATAATCTGGATTTACGCATTTGGCCAAGATTGTACGCCATTGCCGAACGATTATGGTCGCCAGCTAATATGACCGATGAAACTCAGATGTATCAGCGGCTCACAAAAATGGACCAATTTGCTAATCAAGTCGCAGGATTGCAGGCTCACCAGCAGCAACAGGCGGGATTGCAAAAGCTTGCGGGAGATCAGGATATTCAACCGTTGCTGATACTCAGTCAGGCGCTAGAACCTGCGCAGTATTATACCCGTCACCATATTAAGTTTACCCAGGATCTTTACCATCAGCAGGCCGACCTGAATCAGTTTGTGGATTTTTTGCCAGTAGAGAGTTTAACCTTGGTGCATTTAAACCGAGAGGTACGGGATTATGCTCAGGGCGATATAACGGCACTTGACCGGATCGAAACGCAACTCGGACATTGGCAAGACAATTTGCCCAACGTACAAATGCTAATTGAGAAGGCTGAGTCTTTGCAGCCAATGTCATCAATCGTTGATAAGTTAGCGTCCACAATTCAACTGGGCAATAAGCTTATCGGCCAATGTCGAACAGGAGAAAAACTGTCGACTGAGGCATATCAGCAATGGCGCAAACAATTGTGGCAGTTTACTGAAGTGGAACAGGAAATAGTGGTGTCAGCCGCGATAATGTTGGAGCAATTAATGCTGGTGTGTAATGAATAATGCCTCTATAGACAATTGTAATAGCGATTAATGACTGGTTGGTGAAATGTGTTTTATTAAATCATCTAATGGCATAGGGCGACCTAAATAATAGCCTTGTGCTTCCTGACATCCCATTTCCTGTAAGATTTTCAGTTGTTGCGCTGTTTCGATACCTTCAGCCACTATATTAATATCAAAGCTTTTCGACATTGCAATTATTGCATTCACTATTGTTCTGGAGCGGTGATCATCTTCTACACCCGAGACAAAACTGCGATCTATCTTAATCTCATCGACGGTTAAATCCTTGAGCATGGCGAGCGACGTATAGCCGGTACCAAAATCGTCAATTGAGAAACTGATTCCACTGGCTTGCAGGCTGGAGATGATCTCAACACTTTTTTTCATATCGGTAAGTGTTGCGGTTTCAGTAATTTCGATGCGTATATAGGGGGCCAGATTCACTTGACTCTGAATAAATTCAGTTAGCTCATGCATTTCCTGGGTATTGTTAAACTCCGTAGCGGATATATTCACGGCGACATGTTTAACTTGATTTCCCAGTAATGTTGAATTGCCTAGCTCAGTGGAAGCTTTGTTAACGACCAGTTTTGAAATGCCACTGGTCAAACCGTGTTCCTCTGCCAATGGAATAAACACATCGGGAGGGATAAAACCCTGCTCCGGATGAATCCAGCGCACTAGGACTTCAACTCCGCTAGGGGTTAGCGTTTTGAGATTATATTTGGGTTGATACACAACGGTTAACTGTTCTTTGCTAATGGCTTCTTGTAGATCGATGACCATTTGACGACGCAGCATGGCTCTTTCGGTTAATTCTTTGTCATGATATTGGATTGCATTTTTTTGTTGTTTGGCAACGCCGAGCGCTTCCGTTGCTGACACCATTAATTCTTTTGCGTTAACGCCATCGGCGGGGTATAGCGCAACGCCAATACAACAAGTGGCTTTAATACTATTCTTTTTGGCTCTGCGTACAAACAGTTGTTGAAAATCACGGACATGATTATCCAAATGGATATTTTCGTCTAATACGTTAAAGCTGGCAAATTGGTCGGCATGTAAACGTGACACAAACGCCCCGGTTAAAACTGCTTCTTTTATATCATTGGCCAAATCTTGCAAAAACAGATCGGCTTGTTCAAAACCGATGGCATCATTAATACTTTTAAAATCATCAATGTCGAGGTAACCGAGCAGGATCCGTTCACCGGGGTTGAGTTGTTTTATGGTTGAGTTGAGCGCGCGAATGAACATATTGAGACTGAGCAACCCGGTGAGATTGTCTATATCATTGGCTTTCTCCAAGGCTCGATTATCCCTAAGCACTAGTATCAATAGTAATAGTGCGGTCAAAATGACGAAGGCCAAGCCTTTATAAGTCTGCGCTACGGCACGTAAGTAAGGACTGTCGAAAAAGGTTTCAACTGCAATATCGGAAAACAGGATCCAGAGCGAGGCGAAAACAGCATAGATAATCGAGACTTTTAAGGCTGATATGGTGGCTCTGTTCATAATTAATTGTCAAAAATGTTTTTCGATATTTAAGTGTTTGTATAAGATAACATTTTTTAACAAAAATAAACCTTTGTGTCGTTCAATGATTGAACTATCTTCCGATTAACGATTCTTATCAACAGAAGCAAGTTAACTATTAATAAGCAGATTTTATGTTTAGATTTGTCATGAGCGTTTTTGTCGGTATCACCTTAAGTGCATGTTCTACTTTTTCTTATAACACCAAGGAAATCGGAGCGGGGGCGTTAGGTGAATTGAGTAATAGCCAAATCAGTTATAATCCGGCTCGCTGCCAAGCGATTAAAAACCAGTGTGTTCAGGGGCATTTTGAAGAGTTTCCCACCAGTGATGGGCAAACAGGTTGTGCCTGCTCTCAATAGGCGCACTAAATTAAATCAGCGGTTTTTTAAAATTCTTCCAGTTGATTTTACTGGACAGTAATAGCTCCCGTAGTGATAACGCTCGGGGTTGCGCTTTACCGCGATAATTCCAGCTATGGCCACAACAGGCAGCAGTCAAGCTGGCTTTGGAAGGGAGCAAAATGGTTTTCTGCAAAGGTTGGCCTTCGCCATTGGATTTTATTTCGGCCTGACCTGTAAAACTAAACCAGCCATGCTTGTTTAAATGCAGCCGTTGGTTGTCGACGTCTATTCTATCTACAGAATCCAGTTCGTACTGTTCCAGTCCTTGCTCATTAATACATACCGCAACAGGCATGCCGAAGTGACTGTATTGACTGAACCAGTGCCGGGATTTTTCTTCAGACTCTTTTTTCGCAATGGATTTGGCAGCCTGTTTGGCCTGCCAACTGGCGTTATGTAAATCTACTTCCAGTGGGGCGTTATGGTTAAGTAAGAAGTGTGCGGCTTTTCTAATGTGATAACTCAGGCCGGCTAAACGCCGTTTAAGGTTATCGATATTCTGACTGGGTGATAAGGCTAATTGCGCCAGTTCCCTTTCATATAAAGCATTACACAGCTCAGCAAAGTGCAATTGCTGCGTATTTTTGGCAAATATATCAGTTTGCTGGGTGGACATAAGCAAGATCAAAAAAGGGGCCGGTGTACCGACCCCTGTTTGAACTACTGACCTTTAATTTCTTTACGGCCGTTGTATATGGCAGCGTCACCTAATTCTTGCTCAATACGCAACAATTGGTTGTATTTGGCTACCCGATCAGAACGACACAGTGAACCAGTCTTAATCTGACCTGCTGCCGTACCAACTGCTAAATCAGCAATCGTGGCATCTTCGGTTTCACCACTACGGTGCGAAATAACTGCTGTGAAGCCCGCTTCTTTCGCCATACGAATAGCGGCTAAAGTCTCGGTTAACGAACCAATCTGATTAAATTTAATCAGAATCGAGTTGCCGATACCGTTGTCGATACCGCGCTTGAGAATTTTGGTATTGGTTACGAACAAATCGTCTCCGACTAACTGGATTTTATCCCCGATCTTTTTAGTTAGACTTTCCCAACCATCCCAATCGCTTTCATCCAGACCATCTTCAATGGAAATAATGGGATAACGCTTGGACAGATCCGCCAAGAAATCGCCAAAACCTTCAGAATCAAAGACTTTACCTTCGCCTTTCAGGTCGTATTTGCCATCAACATAGAATTCAGAAGCGGCACAATCCATCGCTAAAGTGATGTCTTTATTCATCACATAACCGGCTTTTTCAACGGCATCGATAATAACGGTTAACGCTTCTTCGTTAGAACCTAAATCAGGGGCAAAACCACCTTCGTCACCTACCGCGGTGTTTAAACCTTTGGCGTTAAGTACTTTTTTCAGTGAATGGAAAATTTCTGCACCCATACGCAAGGCTTCGCTAAAGCTGCTAGCACCTACTGGCTGGATCATGAATTCTTGAATATCCACGTTATTATCCGCGTGCTCACCCCCATTAATGATATTCATCATTGGTACTGGCATGCTGTACTGACCCGCAGTTCCGTTTAAGTCAGCGATATGCTGATAAAGCGGCACATTTTTGTGCATCGCAGCGGCTTTAGCGACGGCTAATGACACTGCCAAAATCGCGTTAGCGCCTAAGTTTTCTTTGTTCTCAGTACCATCTAAATCGATCATGATCTGATCGATTTCTGCTTGCTCAAGAGCATCTTTGCCCAGCAAGGCTGGCTGGATTTCATTGTTGATAGCACCAACGGCTTTTAGTACACCTTTGCCTAAATAACGGTTTTTGTCGCCATCGCGAAGTTCTAATGCTTCACGTGTTCCGGTAGATGCACCGCTGGGTGCGCAGGCGCGACCCCATGCTCCACTGGCTAAATAAACGTCGGCTTCGACGGTGGGGTTACCACGTGAATCTAAAATTTCACGGGCAAGAATTTTGCTGATGCTAGACATGATGTACCCTCATACAAAGTTGTTAAATTGCCACGCTTAATGGCGTGGCAGAATTATTAATTATTTTCTTTATGATAGATCCCGGCGGCTTTAACAAAACCTTCAAACAGTGGATGACCATCTCTTGGGGTTGAATTAAATTCCGGGTGAAATTGTGCTGCGACAAACCATGGGTGATCTTCTATCTCGATTACCTCAACCAACTTTTTATCGGTGGATAATCCTGTCACTTTTAGACCGGCTTTTTCAATCTCAGGCCGCAAGTTATTGTTCACTTCATAACGGTGGCGATGACGTTCATTAATCGCATCGTTACCATATAATTGATGAACTTTACTACCGGGAATCAAATGACAAAGTTGGCTACCTAAACGCATGGTGCCGCCTAAATCTGATTCATCGGTACGTTTTTCGGTACTGCCGTCAGCATCCTGCCATTCGGTAATTAATCCCACCACCGGATAAGGGCTTTGTGGGTCAAATTCAGTACTATTGGCGTCTTCCATACCTGCCACATTGCGGGCGTATTCGATAAGCGCGACTTGCATTCCCAAACAGATGCCTAGGTAGGGTACTTGTTTTTCTCGGGCGTATTGGGCTGCAAGGATCTTACCTTCAATACCTCGTTCTCCAAATCCACCAGGTACCAGAATGGCGTCCAGCCCTTCAAGTAACAGTGAACCTTTGCTTTCTAAATCTTGTGAATCAATATATTTGATATTGACGGCTACGCGGTTTTTCAAACCGGCATGTTTTAATGCTTCGTTAACTGACTTATAGGCATCGGGTAAGGCAACGTATTTACCTACCATGCCAATGGTGACTTCAAAATTAGGATTGGATTCTGCGTATAAAACCTGTTCCCATTCAGATAAATCGGCTTCTGGACATTCAATTCCAAAGCGTTTTACAACTAGCTCATCCATTCCCTGCGCTTTTAACACCGCCGGAATTCGATAAATACTTTCCACATCCCGTAATGAAATAACGGCCTTGTCAGCTACGTTAGTAAACAGGGCGATTTTGGAACGTTCATTAGACGGTAACGCTACTTCTGAACGGCACACCAGAATATCTGGTTGAATACCGATGGAGCGTAATTCCTTGACGGAATGTTGCGTCGGTTTGGTTTTTGTTTCACCCGATGCGGCCAAATAAGGTACCAGCGTCAAGTGCATAAACATGACGCGTTTACGACCTAATTCCGCACCAAGCTGACGAGCCGCTTCAATAAAGGGTAATGATTCTATATCACCAACGGTGCCACCGATTTCAACAATGGCCACATCAACACCTTCAGCGCCTTCAACCACGCGGCGTTTAATTTCGTTGGTGATGTGTGGAATAACCTGAATGGTTGCGCCTAAATAGTCTCCGCGACGTTCGCGACGTAATACTTCTTCATAAACCCGACCGGTCGTGAAGTTATTATGCTTGGACATGTGGCGACGGATAAAACGTTCGTAATGACCTAAATCCAAATCGGTTTCAGCACCATCATCGGTAACAAATACCTCACCGTGCTGGATGGGACTCATGGTGCCGGGATCAACGTTAATATACGGATCCAATTTTAGCATGGTGACTTTTAGTCCCCGCGCTTCAAGAATAGCAGCTAGTGATGCAGCAGCTATGCCTTTGCCCAGTGATGAAACAACACCGCCTGTGACGAAAATATAATTTGTCATGCGAAACCCAAGATTTAGGTGTTAACAGAATGTAGATCCGCTCAGAAATTGAGCCAATCTTTGTGTATCAAGACGGGAAAGTATTATAAGTCAAAGCGGCTTGAATGTACATGCAAATGATGCGCCTAACGAGGGAGTTTATGCGATGGAAGGTATATTTTATCGGTCTAAAGTCAAAGAGCGATTGCAGGGTATTGACCAATCAGGCCGAACGGCTGTTCGGCCTGGATAGAAAAGAATGTCCTATTTACGCGTCGCGCGCAGCATCCATGAGGTTTTTTCGTGAATGCGCATCCGATCAGATACTAGTGCGGCGGTGGATTCGTCATCGCCTTGTTGTGCCAGTTTTAATACTTCACGGGAGGTTTTGACCACCATCTCGTGGCTACGGGTGAGAATATCGACCATTTCACCGGCTGCGGGTACGCCATCAACTTCCTCAATGGAACTGAGCTTGGCAAATTCTTTATAAGTGCCAGGTGCTGCTACATCCAACGTACGAATACGTTCGGCAATATCATCTACCGCAATGGCTAATTCCTGATAGTGCTCTTCAAACATCAGATGCAGTTCACGGAACTGCGGGCCCGTTACGTTCCAGTGAAAATTATGGGTTTGCAGATACAGGGTATAGGAATCTGCTAGTAGTCGCTTTAAACCGTCGGCAATTTTCAGTCTGTTTGATTCGTTAATACCAATATCAATGTCAGTCATACAATTCTCCATGTTATTTAAAAACGAACCGGCTAGTGCCAGTAATAATAATTTACTGCGGTAAATCATCGTCTCTTAAGTTATACCCATGTCACCTAAAATTATGGATTCAGAGCGACATAATTATATACATGGAGATAAGGTTGACCTAATTCAAGTCATGAAGCGACCTTTCAGCAATTCTTGCTCTTGGTCGGGATGAATGGTTATTGCCTCGTCAGTCGCCATTACTTTTTGACAGTATCAATAATGACTTACATCGGTTCCAGTTCGATTAGACGTATATCAAAAAACAGCACGGCATTGGGGCCGATTTTATTGCCAACCCCCCGTTTTCCCCATGCTAAATCAGCAGGAACAACAAATTCGTAACGAGAGCCTACCGGCATTAATTGCAATCCTTCTTGCAAACCGGGAATTGCTTCGTTGAGTGAGAAACGATCAACAAAACCAGTTTTGTAGGTATCGGCGATCACGCTGCCATCCACATTGAGAATGCGTTGATTAACGACCACACTGTCCTGCATTGTGGGTTTTATACCATCGGTATTATCGATAACTCGATACAGCAAGCCACTGGCGGTTTGTTGTACACCATCCTGACGCTGATATTTTTCGATATAAGCTTCACTGGCTTTACGATTTTGTCCAGCGGAGCCTTTATTCAGTTTTTTCGCTTTTGCCATTGATTCACGTTCGAACAGTAAATAATTGATTAATTTGATTCGACTATTGTCTTACATGCGGTTTGTTTTTGCATTAGTTGTTCGGCAATTTGACCCAATTGCTCAACGGCGTGAGCTAAATGATGACTCCATGTTTTGGTCACGCTTAAACGGAGACAGTGATCATACTGACCAGACATGCTAAACGTATGCCCGGGCATAAAACAGATCCCTTGCTGGACAGATTGCCGGTATATATCCATCGCCAGCAATGAATCTGGTAATTCTACCCAAATAAAGAATCCTCCTTGAGGTGTCGATACTCGGGTTCCAGTCGGAAAATTTTCTAATATGCAGGCTTGTAATTTCATCACCTGTATCTGCAGGGTACTGCGCAATTTGCGAAGATGAGCGGGATAGCTTTCACTTAACAGATAATCTGCCATTGCTAGTTGGCATGGGATGCTACAGGTAATATTCATCGATACTTTACGCCGCATTAGCGCAGGAATTAACCTGTCAGAAGCTATCCAGCCGATGCGCATTCCCGGGGTTAAGTCTTTAGAAAAGGAACTGCAATATATGATAAAACCATCGTGTTGGTAGGCATAAGCCGGACCCGTTTCCTGAGTGTGATAGGCCAGGCTGCCAAAGGTATCGTCTTCTATGATATAAATTTGGTGTTGTTTAGCCAGGGCTGCCAGCTGCTTTTTATCCTGATGGCTGAGATTAAAACCCAGTGGATTGGTTGCCGTTGCACTAATAATGAGGGTGGTAAAAGCTCGTCGGGCAAATAATTCAGCCAGATGCTGCATATCTGGCCCTTGCGAATCGCAGGGAATTTCCATTATCTTGCGATTGGCGTATTGTAATGCCGTCAGCAACCCGCTGTAACAGGGCGTTAGTATGGCGACCGTTTCTCCCACCTGACTAATATGCTCTACCACCAGATTCACCGCTTCCAGACAACCGTTAGTGATAAGAAGATCGTCCGCATCAACCAGACAAAAACGGCTACGCATAAGTTCTGCAATGGCGGTGCGAAGCTTTACTTCACCTTGCGTATGACCATAACTATTGGCGGTAATATTGGCCAGTTTGGCAGTGCGTTTTAATGACCGTTGCAACGCGAGGGACGGGCGTAAGGATTCATCTAAAAAGCCGTTACTTAGCCCGATACGATCATAAGTCAACGCGTTTTGCATAATATCGAAAATCACATCCGATGGATCATGGTGGATGGAGATGGATTTGGGCGTCGGGGCACTTAAGGGTAAGGAATTGGGCTGTCCTTTAACATAAAAACCGGATTGGGCTTTGGCAACAATTAGTCCCTGCCGTTGTAACCATTCATAGGCTTGATTAGCCGTGGTCAGGCTGACTTGATGTTGATGTGCAAATTTACGCAAGGCAGGTAAAGGATCGCCCGCCTTTAATTTATCACTGTGTATTTCCGTGACAATTTGTTGGGCGAGTTGTTGATATTTAAATGCCACAATGTACTCAGCAGTTACGGGTTAAGAATCATCATTGTACTGGTTTTTTTATAAAAAAGTGAATCTGTTATGCTTTTTTAAAAGCGTTAATCTTAGCGACTAAATAATGATTAACGGGAATCACTTATGCAGCAATGGTATCAAACGTTTCTAGCTCAGCCTTATCGAAAAATCAGCTATGCCTGGAGTGCTCAAACTAAAGGACTGGTGCTTGGGATGGTAGCTGTGATGTTATTTAGTTTTACGTTGCCGTTGAGTCATTATGTGACGCAAAGGCTCGACCCTTGGTTTGTGGGCATGGGGCGTACCGCTTTTGGGGGCGTGTTGGCCGCCGCAATTTTATGGAAAAAACGGGTTTCGATACCGACGCGTCAGCAAATTAAATGGCTGCTGTTAAGCTCATTGGGGATCACCTTAGGTTTCCCCATTTGTATTTCTCTGGCGATGAGTTTAACTGAATCGTCGCGGGGGATTATCGTGATTGGTGTATTGCCATTAGCCACTGCTGTTATTGGCGCCATTTTAGCCAAAGAGAGGATGCCAAAATCGTTTTGGTTGTTCGCGTTAGTGGGAGCTTTGTTGGTCTTTGTGTTTACCGCATCCCAGCAAAGTTCAGGTCCTCAGTGGGCCGATTTTTTATTATTAATGGCGGTGTTATCTGCCGGGTTTGGTTATGCAACGGGGGGGAAATTATCTAAAGAAATGCCGGGGTGGCAGGTAATTAGTTGGACGTTGGTATTAGTTATGCCGTTATTTTGGTTGCCGACAGCTATCTTGTTTCCGGCTGAGTCGTCGCAGATTGAGTGGGGCATCTGGATCGCCTTTGCTTATCTGGTGATTATCAGTCAGTTATTGGGATTCTTTTTGTGGAATTCAGCGATGGCCTTGGGCGGGATTGCGCTAGTTAGCCAAACGCAATTATTGCAGATTTTCTTTTCGCTGCTGATTGCCGATATGCTGTTTGGCGAACATCTGAATGGCTGGACCTGGTTGTTTGCCATCTTAATTATTGCGGTAGTGGCATTGGGTAACAAAAGTGTCCGCTTGGCACGTCAACACTCACAGTCATCGAGCTGATTTGCCAAGCGAAACCAGCGCGATTGCTATTTTTGTGTCAGGGCTTTTAATTTATATAACGCGTCTAATGCTTGTTTGGGCGTATATTCATCGGGCTCAATGTTATCGATGGCTTCTGTTAGCGGATCACTCATTTGAATAAAATCCAACTGGGTTTCTGTGCGTTGTGCCGGTGCAACTGGTGTCATTTGCCCGGCTTCCAAATCGGCTAGTTTATGTTTGGCAGCCTGAATAACCGCTCTGGGCACACCGGCTAATTGAGCGACTTGTAAACCAAAGCTGCGATTGGCTGCGCCTTCCTGAACTGCGTGCATAAAGCTAATGGTGTCGTCATGTTCGACGGCATCCAAATGTACATTGGCTAATTCCGGTAGTTGCTCTGCTAGTTGGGTCAGCTCAAAGTAATGGGTAGCAAACAGGGTAAAGGCGTTAATTTTTTGCGCCAGATATTCGGCACAAGCCCAGGCAAGCGATAAGCCATCATAGGTGCTGGTTCCTCGACCGATTTCATCCATCAACACCAAACTATTGGCGGTGGCATTATTAAGAATATTGGCGGTTTCGGTCATTTCGACCATAAAGGTCGAACGTCCGGAAGCGAGATCATCCGAGGCACCAATCCGGGTAAATATGCGATCAATCTGGCCTATCTGGGCATTTTCTGCCGGAATATAACTGCCAATATAGGCGAGTAATACAATCAATGCAGTTTGGCGCATATAGGTTGATTTACCCCCCATGTTAGGACCGGTGATGACGAGCATCCGGCGCTGATGATTCATGGCAATAGGGTTTGCGATAAAAGGTTGTTGCATGACTTGTTCTACTACCGGATGGCGGCCGCGATCATAATGTAAACCCACGTTAGAACTAAATTGTGGACAATGATATTGCAAGGTCTCGGCGCGTTCGGCCAAGTTGGTCAGAACATCCAACTCTGCCAGGGCATTAGCACTGGTAAATAATTCGGCTAATTGGGGCAGTAAGGTATCGAACAGTTGGTCATAAAGTTGCTTTTCTAAGGCCAAGGCACGGCTTTGGCTGGTAAGCACTTTGTCTTCATGCGCTTTAAGCTCGGGAATAATATAGCGTTCGTTATTTTTCAGGGTTTGTCGACGAATATAGTCTACCGGCACTTGATCGGCATAGCTGCGACTGATGTCGATAAAAAAGCCGTGTACTTTGTTGTAGCCCACTTTGAGAGTGGGAATACCGGTGCGCTGTTTTTCCCGTTCTTCCAACTGTTCTACATAATCGGTAGCGCCTTTGGCTAAGTTACGCAATTCATCCAACTCAGAATTAAATCCTTCAGCAATCACACCGCCATCGCGGATTAGTACCGGAGGATTGTCAATGATGGCTCGTTCCAACAGCGTGAGAAAATCGGGAAACTCGCTGATTTCTTTAGCCAGGCTGATTAACAATGGATTATCCATACTGCCAATAAATTGTTGAACCGCATGGAGTTGGCCGAATGCTTGCCGTAAACGGGCAAAGTCTCGGGGACGAGCCGAGCGCAAGGCGAGTCTGCCTAGTATGCGTTCTATATCGCCTATCTGTTTTAGGTATTGTTGTAGTTCACTGAAATCATGTTCCAGTAATGCACCGATAGATTGTTGGCGTTGTTGTAACAGGCTAACGTTGGTTAAAGGCCGGTGTAACCAGCGTTGTAACAAACGACTTCCCATGGCCGTACTGGTTTTATCCAATACGGCTATTAGCGTATTGTCGGTGCCACCGGACAGGTTATGAGTGAGTTCTAAATTCCGTCGAGTAGCGGCATCCATTAAGACAGTATCATCGAGCCTTTCTAATTGAATTTGACGAATATGTGGTAGCGCTGAGCGTTGGGTATCTTTGACATATTGCATAATACAGCCAGCGGCACGTAATCCCAGTAACGCTTTATCTACCCCAAAACCACTGAGTTCAAGGGTTCCGAATTGCTGGTTTAGCTGATTAATAGCAGTTTGTTGTTCAAACTCCCATTCTGGACGACGGCGTAATCCTCGGCGTTGTTCAATTAAATGAAGGTGTTCAAAATTATCCGGATACAGTAATTCTGCCGGCTGGGTACGCTGAATTTCAGCCAATAAGGCATCATGATCTTGTGGTTCACTGATGGCAAAACGACCGCTGCTTAAATCCAACGTGGCGTATCCGAATTGCTCTTTGTGACACACGAGGGCGGCTAATACGTTATCCTGTTTATCATCCAACAAGGATTCTTCGGTGACAGTACCTGGTGTAACGATACGTACTACTTTGCGTTCTACCGGGCCTTTGCTGGTGGCGGGATCGCCAATTTGTTCACAGATTGCCACCGATTGGCCAAGTTTAACGAGTTTAGCTAAATAATTATCCACCGCATGATAGGGAACGCCCGCCATTGGAATGGCATTACCACCACTTTTACCTCTAGCGGTTAGTGAAATACCTAATAATTCCGCCGCCCGTTTAGCATCATCAAAAAACAGCTCATAAAAATCGCCCATTCGATAAAACAGCAAAATATCCGGATGTTCGGCTTTAATCCGCAAATATTGTTGCATCATGGGAGTGTGTGGTGCCTGAGATTGTGATGAACTCATTATTATTTCTTTATTGTTAGTATGCTGGTGGACTGTTCGGGATGAACGGCCTAACAGAGTAACAAATCTGCACCATTAAGAGCAATCGGACTGGCCAGTATTTTTGCCTTGATGGAGTTGTTTCTATTCGAATAAAAACGCAAAATGCGTTGCGCTAAGCACCGTCGGAATCTGACAATATTTCATGCCCATTGGGGATTAAGTACAGTCGACAAACAGACTTATTTAAGTGACTCAACTATACTGTTTGTCCCACGGGCGGGAATTATGATTGATCAACAATGCTCAACATTCAACGACATACAGCCCCTATCATTAGCTATTGGCATTTTTAAGGACAAGCCATGATATTACCTGAGTTAAGTACCGTTTTGGCTGAGCAATTAGGCAAACTTCTGGTCTTGAATAACTGGACAATTAGTTGTGCAGAGTCATGTACCGGAGGTGGACTAGGCTATGCCATTACCAGTATTGCCGGTAGCTCCCAATGGTTTGAAAGAGGTTTCCTGACGTATTCTAATCAAGCTAAAATAGAGTTGCTAAATGTGAAGGCTAAAACCTTGCAACAATTTGGAGCCGTATCTTCTCAAGTGGTGGAACAGATGTCATTGGGGGCCAGCCAACAAGCTAATTCTGACATTGCGATTGCCATTACCGGTATTGCCGGACCGGACGGGGGGAGTGATGACAAGCCGGTAGGAACAGTGTGGTTTGGTTTAACCATTAAATCTACCACCATCAGTGATATGCAATCCTTTCAGGGGAATCGGCATCAGGTGCGGGAACAAGCAATCAATCATGCATTAAACTACTGTATAAAAATGCTGCATAGTATTGGTTAAACGACTAATTAGGCTTTACTGATCTTCCATTAGGCCAATAGAATAGTGGGTCGGGAAAATAATTTAATTTAGCACTTGTAACTGTATGGTTGTACAGTATACTGTTGTTAACTACTGTATAGAAGCTCAAAGTTGAGGAGCGAGAAATGGATGAGAATAAATCAAGAGCCCTGTCTGCCGCATTAGGGCAAATTGAAAAGCAATTTGGTAAAGGCACAATTATGCGCCTGGGTGACAGTCAGGCGTTAGATATTGAGTCTATTTCTACAGGCTCGTTAAGCATTGATATTGCTTTAGGTATTGGTGGTTTACCTTGTGGCCGGGTCGTTGAAATTTATGGTCCGGAATCATCAGGTAAAACGACGTTAACCTTGCAAGTTATTGCTGAGGCGCAAAAGAAAGGCAAAACTTGTGCCTTCATTGATGCTGAACATGCGCTCGATCCGGTTTATGCCGGTAAATTGGGGGTTAACGTTGACGATCTATTGGTTTCTCAGCCTGACACCGGTGAACAAGCGTTGGAAATTTGTGACATGCTGGTTCGCTCCAGCGCAGTTGATGTGGTCATTGTAGACTCTGTTGCTGCCCTGACCCCGAAAGCTGAAATCGAAGGTGATATGGGCGACTCTCACGTGGGCTTACAAGCGCGTTTGATGTCACAAGCTTTGCGTAAGTTAACTGCTAATATCAAACGTTCTAATACCCTAGTTATTTTCATTAACCAGATTCGGATGAAAATTGGCGTTATGTTTGGCTCGCCAGAAACCACCACAGGTGGTAACGCTCTTAAATTCTATGCTTCCGTTCGTTTGGATATTCGTCGCATCGGAGCGGTGAAAGAAGGCGACGAAGTGGTGGGTAATGAAACCCGGGTCAAAGTGGTCAAAAATAAGGTTGCGCCACCGTTTAAACAGGCTGAATTCCAGATTATGTATGGCGCGGGAATTTGTAAAGAAGCCGAGTTGATTGACTTGGGTGTTGCCCACAAATTTGTTGAAAAAGCAGGAGCTTGGTACAGCTGTAATGGTGAACGAATTGGTCAGGGTAAGGCTAACTCGGTTAAGTATTTACAAGATAATGTGGCCATGGCACAAGATATTGAACAAAAGCTTCGTGATAAATTATTGCTGGCCAAAACAGTGGCGGATGAAGCCCCGGTATCGGAAGATGTGCTGTAATCTGCGGTAAAACGTTTATTTTTTGAAGGAGCCTTAGGGCTCCTTTTTATTTTCGGCATCCGCAAAGACGTTAACAGTTGATAATGATGTGCTAGGATGATCGGATTGATGCTGTCTAAAAGGAATATTATGCGTAACCATGGCGACTTTCCTGTGCAAGGATGGATTAAGTGTTTGGTAATATCGTTACTGCTTGGCCTTTCCGGTTGCGCCAGCCAGCCCGAAAAGGTCGTTCAGGAACATGAATCGGCCATTACTGAATCGACCGCAGCGGATCCTATGGTTGTTAGCAGTTCCCATGGTGAAGATGTCATTGAGCCAACGGTTGTCGGCTATCAACCCAAAACCTTTGATGATCCTTTGGAATCAATTAACCGGCCTATTTTTGCTTTTAATGATGTGGTTTATCGTTATGCCTTGATCCCTGCTGCTAAGGGGTATTTAAAGGTTATGCCGGAACCTGCGCAACAATCAGTCTCCAATTTTTTTGCCAATATTCGCGAACCACTCAATGCTATTAACCATTTGGCTCAGGCTAATGGTGGATATATGCTAAAAAGCCTGGCTCGCTTCGTGATTAATAGTACCGTGGGGCTGTTAGGCTTTTTTGATCCTGCCACTGCGTGGTTTGATATTGAAGAGCATAAATCAACTTTGGGTGACACGTTGCATAGCTATGGTGCGGATTATGGGGCTTATTTGGTCTTACCTTTATTAGGCTCTTCCGATACTCGCAACGGGTTTTCTACTATTGTCGAAAGTGTTGCAAGTCCGCTCAACAACATTACTGATGATCCTCAAACACTATATATTCAAGCTTATGGTGGTTTTCATGATTTTGCGCCTCAAGCAGAAACCTATGAAAAACTATCGACAGAAAGCGAAGATAAATATCTGTTTTTTAGAAATTTGTATTTAGAAGGATTGTTAAGAGATGAGCAATACAAAGAAGAATAAAGGCATCTGGTTGGCCAGACTGGTCAGTGGCTATTCCAAGGCTGTAATCGCCTGCTTCATTGTATTAATTGCGTTGGCGGGATGGTTTAGTAAAAATTTCAGAATTGATGCGTCAGCCGAAACATTACTGCTAAAAAATAATAAGCTGTACATCCAGACGCAGATTATGGATAGCCGCTTTTCTCCTCAAGAGTTCATTCTGGTGGCTTATCAACCTAAGCAAGGCCCGCTCTTTAGCCAGCAGACTTTCAGCGACATTACCAAGTTAAGTGAACAGTTTAAGCAAATTGATCGGGTTGAAGCGGTTACTTCTATTCTAAATGTTCCATTGATTTCTTTTATGGATGGACTTGAGCCAGGTCTGAAAGCCAGTGACTGGACATGGCAAGCGAAGCACTATAGTCCGGAACAAATGCAGGACGTGTTATCTGATCACCCTATTTATACGGATTTATTGGTCAATCAACAGCAAAGCGCCACTGCTATCCAAATCTTGTTTAAAGCTGATCCTGAACTGGAGAAAATTGAACATAAAATTACTGAATTGCAAAAAAAGCATCTGACCAATGAATTTAGTGAACAGGATAAAGCAGAGATTGAACAGCTTAGTCAACAAGCGGATCCGATTAAATTACGCTTAAATAAGGTTCGTCAGCAAGAAATAGACAAGATTTACCAAATTGCTGATCAAGTTGAGGACCGGGCATCGATCTATTTGGGCGGTGGCCAGGTATTAGCTTACCAATTAATTAAGATCATCAAGAATGATTTACTCGTATTTGGTAGTGCGATCGCGTTGGTCATTTGTGTTTTGCTATTCGCGTTATTTCGCCAGTGGCGCTGGGTTTTTCTACCTATTATTTGCTGCGCAGGTAGTGTGGTAACGACCGTTGGTTTGTTCGGTATGCTGGATATGCGTACCACTGTTATATCGTCCAATTTCATCGCTTTACAGCTGATTTTAACTTTAGCCATTGTCATTCACCTTATCGTGCAGTTTCGCCAGTTGGCGCAAAAACACAGCGACTATAGCCAGCAGCAGTTGGTAGAAGAAACCATAAGCAGCAAAATTGCACCTTGTTTTTATGCCGGTTTAACCACCTCGGTAGGATTTGCGTCATTGATATTTAGTCATATTCAGCCGGTTATTGCATTTGGCTGGATGATGATTGTTGCGATGTTGGTGTCGACTTTGGTGAGTTTACTGCTGTTCCCTGCGTTGCTGAATTTATTACCGCTAAAACCGGTAACAGCAAAAAGTGAGCACACCTCTAAAGTGATGAGTTGGCTGACTGACATGATATTGGGACATAAAGTGTTGGTGTTTTTTATCGCAGCCGGTTTATTAGCCGCTAGTGCGGTTGGGGCACTTAAACTGGACGTTGAAAATAGCTTTATTCATTACTTTAGTGAATCCACCAAAGTACGTAAGGAACTTGAATTTATTGACCAACAATTCGGTGGCTCCACGCCGCTCGATTTTGTCTACACCGTCAAATCTGAGCAGCAAGATACGGATTTAGTGCTGAACGCTGAAACAGTACAGACGTTGCAAAAAATTCAGCATGTCATGAATCAATATCCGGTTATTGGCAAGGAAATGTCGATTGTTAACTTTACCCAGCTGGCTAAAAAACTCAATCATGGCAAGCCATTGACCGAATATGAGTTAACCGCGGTTTATCATTTATTAGATAAAGAACTATCAGAGCAACTGTTGGGGGCGTATTTTTCACCTGAACATCATCAGTTACGCATTAGTACCCGAATAAAAGACAGTACAGAAGGCTTTAATCGCGCGGACTTTTTGCAACAGTTAAGAGGCGATATTGAAGGACTCGGAATTGCATCCGACTCCTATCAACTGACTAATTTGTTTGTGCTTTATCAGGATATTTTACAACGCTTATTTGACTCTCAGGTGAGTACATTAGGTTTGGTTTATTTGGCGCTGACATTGGTATTGCTAGCGGTATTTCGGTCATTCAAGGTGGCAATTATCGCCATCATTCCCAATATAATTTCAACCATGATGATCCTGGGTTTAATGGGGTGGTTTGGTATTCCACTGGATTTAATGACCATTACTATTGCCGCTATCGCGATGGGCATCGCAGTCGATGATACGATTCATTTTGTGCACCATTATTTAAAAAGTGTAGAGCAACAATCTCAAGACGAAGCGGTAAGAGCCACATACCACAGTGTGGGATTTGCGATGTTATTTACTACCATCATTATTACTACTGGTTTTGGTATGTTGGGCTTTTCAGACTTTATTCCCAGTGTGATGTTTGGGTTGTTGACGGGATTGGCCATGTTAATTGCGTTATTAACGGATTTGACTTTACTGCCAGCGATGCTGAATAAATTTGTGGGTGCCCGCAAAGCACCCACTCACAGCTAACTTACCAGCTTACCCGTCGATATTCGCGATAAGCAGGTTTCCAGAAATTAGCCTCGATATTGTTCTGTAACGTTTCGTCGCTAATCTCTAGTGCCAGTCCTTGTTGTTGAGCAACTTTGTTAATCGCAAACGCAATTTTTCTGCTGAGTTCCGCGACTTTCGTTAACGGCGGCAGTAACTCACCCGTAGTGCTAACGGGTGACGATTGTGCCAGGGTTTCACTGGCCGCAATAAGCATCTCATTGGTGATCTGACTTATTTTTCCCGCCACCACGCCTAAACCAATTCCGGGGAAAATATAGGCATTGTTACATTGAGCGATAGGGTAACGCTGACCTTTATATTCGATAGGTTTAAATGGGCTACCAGTGGCAATAATGGCATCTCCATCCGTCCATGCTATTACATCTTCAGGATGTGCTTCGATTTGTTTAATGGGATTACTGAGCGGCATAATAATTGGCCGACTGCAGTATTGATGCATCGTTTTAATTGCTTCTTCACTAAATAGGCCGGGTTGTCCTGATACACCGATTAAGATACCGGGTTTAGCGTTATGCATTACGTCGACCAAATTGGGATATTCATCGGTATACTGCCAGTTTTGTAAATGACTTTGGCGCTGTACCAGTTTTTGTTGGAAATCCCGCAAGCCTGTCATTTTATCACTCAGTAAACCATAGCGATCCACCATAAAGACTTGCTGACGAGCTTGTTGCTCGGATAAGCCCTCAGACATCATTTGGCAAATTATTTGTTCCGCGATACCACACCCCGCAGAACCTGCACCGACAAAGACGATGTTTTGTTCCGACAGTTTTTGTTGTTTATGCAAGCAGGCGGCTAACAAGGTGCCAACCGTAACTGACGCGGTACCTTGAATATCGTCATTAAAACAGCATAGTTTTTCCCTATATTTTTCTAATATAGGCATCGCGTTGGGTTGGGCGAAGTCTTCAAATTGCAGCATTGCTTGAGGCCAGCGTCGTTTAACGGCATTAATAAATAGCTCGATAAATTCGTCATAATCCTGTTGGCCAATACGCTTATGCCTTGCTCCCATATACATCGGATCGTTAAGGAGCTTTTCGTTATTCGTGCCTACATCCAACATAATCGGCATGGTATACGCTGGGCTAATGCCGCCACAGGCGGTATATAAAGAGAGCTTGCCAATGGGAATGCCCATGCCGCCAATTCCTTGATCCCCTAAGCCCAGAATCCGTTCACCGTCAGTAACCACAATGACTTTAACCTTTTGTTTGGTGGCATTATGCAGAATATCGTCAATTTGATCGCGTTCCGACCAGGAAATAAATAGTCCTCGATTACTGCGGTATATATCGGAAAATTGTTCACACGCATCGCCCACCGTAGGGGTATAGATAATGGGCATCATTTCTTCGAGGTTTTCTTGTACCAAACGGTGGAACAACGTTTCGTTATTGTCCTGAATGTTGCGTAAATAAATATGCTTGTTAATGGGCGCCAAGAAGCTGGAATATTGCATATAAGCACGTTCAACCTGCTCTTCGATATTTTCGTAGCGCGGGGGGATCAGTCCGGCAAGGTTAAATGCTGCCCGCTCTTCCTTGGTAAACGCAGCACCTTTATTCAACAGTGGCGTTTCAAGCAGGGAAGGACCAGCATGATGGATATAAAGAGGGCGCTTGGTCGATTTTTTTATCATTGTATTATCCGGTTTAAAAATTGTGTTGTAGGACACAGAATTATTTATTCCGGTATTTTGCCAGTTTAACTAGCTCAGCACAGCACAAACTGACGATGTAATTGTAAAATTGTCTATTTTTAAAGGACATCGGAGCAGTTGCCGCACTAAAATGCGGCAATCGACAAGGTTAGTGTTATTCCTCGGCAGGGGCGACATAAAATCCCCCCACTTCAACTGCCGTCACTACAACTTTAGTACCTTGAGTTAATGGCTGTTTTAACGTGACACCGGGTTTGACTGCCCACACGATGCCTGAATAGCGATATGAGGAGAGTCGTTCGGCGGATAAGTCACTGGTGAGGGTAAACGTTAATCCGATAAAATCGGACGTTTGTCCCTGCGGCTGCACTTTGGCTTGCAATTGCTGCATCGGTCGCCAGGCAATAATGGCCAGTACAACAGAGCTTAATCCGATACTGATCAAGGCACTAGTCAGATTGGATTCCAGTAAGCCAACGTTCATCGCGATACCGGTGAGTAAAGTGCCAAGACCTAAAAAGAATAAGAACAGGGTTGCAAACCCCATTATTCCAGCTTCAATCGCAATAGCTAAAATGCCGAATGCGATTAATGTTTCAGGTAAATTTTCGCTGAACAGCTCCATGTTTTAGCCTTTATTCAGAGTGTTGACAATGCTGGTCGCTTGCGCCACTACCGAGGAAATATCGGTGGCAGAGTCCGGTAACAATACGACGGAAGATTCTTTGGCTATGGCTTGTTTGGCCTCAATGGCCAATGTAGCGAGATCAAGTTGAATCGCTTTTTGACCTTCCTCGGTTTTTGCGACGTTACCCACTTTCTCAAGTGCTTCGGCACGCGCTTCGGCAACGCGCAAAATAGCGGTGGCCTCACCCTCGGCTTTGAGAATTTGTTGCTCTTTGTCTGCTTGTGCCGCTAATACAATAGCCTGTTTTTGACCTTCTGCGACATTGACTGCGGCCTGTCTGTCTCCTTCAGACTCTAGAATTTGGGCACGTTTTTCACGTTCGGCTTTCATCTGCCGTTCCATCGCTTCCATCACCGAATGGGGTGGGACTATATCTTTTATTTCATAGCGAAGTACCTGCACTCCCCATGGGATCGCGGCTTCGTTGATTGCGTTGACAATATTGACATTTAAGCTGTCACGCTCTTCAAAGGTTTTATCCAGCTCCATTTTACCAATTTCACTACGCATAGTGGTTTGTGCTAGTTGAGTTACGGCAAAGCTGTATTCATCAACCCCGTAGGATGCTTTATAGGGATCCAGTACTTTGAGATACAACACGCCATCGACGGTTAGTGAAATATTGTCTCTGGTGATCGCTCCTTGGCTGGGAACGTCAATTGCCTGTTCTTTTAATGTGCGGTCATAAGCGACATCATCAATGAAGGGTAAAATAAAATTTAAGCCCGCTTCTAAGGTTCGATTAAATTTACCAAACCGCTCAATGACGAACGCCCGGTTCTGCGGAACAAATTTGACGGAGGATTTAAGTAATACAATAGCCAGAATAATAATGGCCATCTGATAACTAAAGATAATATTAGTGAGCTGTTCAATTGACATGCGATGTCCTGTTAGCTGATTTCAGCCGAGTGAAAAATCCAATGCTTAGTTCTATAGCGATTCACCTAGTCTTGTCAATTTTATCATTAACTATCAGTTATCCCCGATAGGTAAGTGGCAATGAATGTGTAACTTATACATAGTCAGTGTATAAGATTTGCATCAGTATTTTTTAGGCAAAGAAAGCTAAATTACTCGAAATGAAAATAAATGCATAAATATCAATGGTATACGATTTAATTATAGGTTGGCATGATTATCGCTTTAGTGAAATGGACACACTCGTATACAAACAAAGGAGATCGTTATGTTAGGTTGGGCACTTACTTTTTTAGTTGTCGCACTTATCGCTGCGGTACTTGGCTTTAGTGGAATTGCTGGTGCAGCAGCTGGCATCGCAAAAATTATTTTTGTTGTCTTCGTCGTACTGTTGTTGTTGTCGTTAGTGGTGAATGCATTACGTGGCAGAGCCCCGAAACTTTAGTTAAACCTAAATCAACAAGTAAAAGTGACTTTTACTTAATTTAAATCGCAAGGAGAAATACATGAATTTTCTAAAAAAATTAATGGCTATTGTTGTAATGGTTGCATCTTTCACACTGGTGACAGCTTGCGGTGATGATAGTGCAGAAGAGGCTGGTGAAAAAGTTGACGAAGTCGTGACTGATGCAGGCAACGCAGTTGAAGATGCCTGTGAAGACGTTAAAGAAAGCGTTGATGCCAAAGATAAAGATTGTTAATTTGCGTCAGTGCTAGCATGTCTATCAAATTAAGGGGGAAACCCCTTTTTTTGTGTCTAAATAAGATTGCTTGCGGATTTATAGGTGAGTAGATCTGTAAGAATGGTACTCACCAGACAGAAAATTCATATTTATCCTTATTCTTCTAGAAATTAATTCCCCCTAAATCTTACCAATCAAGGTCATCCAGACTATTTTGAATAACACCTTCAATAATGCGTCGCTAGTTAGCATCAGAGCGTTATTTGATAGTGTCTTTACGCTTTAGCCCCTGTATAGCTTGGTATCGGTTTATAAATTTTTTAATTGTTAGTGTTCACTTACTTACAACTGTCTGTGATCCATTACATTTATTGAGGATTTTAGGCGATATATTCCAGGTTTATGGAATATGTTAAAAATAATCCTTTAAATTCAATTGTTTAAAAGTTGGCATTGTTCTCGCAATAGTCATAGTGAACTTTAATAAAAGGAGATCATTATGAATCGTTCATTAATTTCTATCGTCATCGCAGTTGTTCTTGGTAGTGTTGCATTATCAGCTAGCGCTGATAATCAATGGAAAGATACAGCAAAAGATGCGTGGTTGGATGGGAAAGCAGAAACCACCTTGTTACTAAACGGAAATCTTAATTCATTTACTATCGATACCGATGTTAAAAATGGCGTGGTAACGCTGACTGGTAAAGTAGAAAGTGAAGTTGACAAAGCACTGGCGTCAGAATTGGTTGCATCATTGGATGGAGTAACGGACGTCGATAATCAACTCACCGTCAATGACTCAAAGAATCAAGAAAAAGACGGTAAGATGATGAAAAAGCTAAACGACTCAAAGGTTGAGACGGTAGTTAAAACCCGTTTGTTGTTTGAATCTGAAGTCAGTGGACTGGATATAGAAGTTGAAGTCAAAGATGGCGTGGTCACGTTAACCGGTAAGGTGAATAGTGATGCTGAACGTGATTTGGCGGGCGCTATTGCGAAAAATACCAACGATGTTACAAAAGTGAATAATAAACTTACAGTGATCAGTTAACCTGTAAATATCAGCCGTTCTCAATATTGAGAACGGTTTTTCATTTTTCACAGCACAGAATGAAAGCAGCAGGAATAACTGCCGATATGAGGTTTAGCTTTGTTTGGCAATAATACTATCAAGTAAATCAAGGCATAATTGAAAACGGGCTGCCACGTTTGACATTAATTCCCGGCTATATTGGTTTGATGTTTTTTTTATAGCTTGAATAAGTGAGTCCAAATTTTTACTTTCAAGTGCCCGCAGTTTGCTCAACACCATCATATCGGAGAAATCCCACGCCTGATCGATGGCATCGGTATACCATAATTTAATGCCATCCAAGTGAGGATCATGTTGGTTGTCAGGCATATCAATAGCCAGTTTGGCTGAAACTTCCTTCAGCAGTTCTTGGCGGGTAATGGCCATTTGCTGTAAAGCCCGCTTAATGGAATAGTTTTCTACCGATTCTGCGGCATGGCTATAAAACAACTTGCCATCGCGACATACCGCGAGTAAATAGGTTGCTGATATTTCATCCATATGCGTATATGAGTGAGATGATACATCTAGCATGATAGCTCCTCTGGTATGGGGAATAGTGATAACAATTACTACATACAAGCTTTACGCCATGTTGTTAACATTATGATTAATAACGTTTTATTTTTTATTTGGCACTAAGTTTAGGAACTGACAGGTAATTTTTACATAGCAATAATGTAAAACCATGATGTGTATTATTCGTTAACAGAGTAAATTATCGCTTGAATAAATATTAAAACAGGGTTCTTATCTTCGGCAATGATGATTGCTTTTTTACTTTTTTCGTCCGCGAAACAGGATGTTTACTGAATGCCACGTCCCAGACTTTTTTTTCATTTACATCAAAACGCTATTGAACAGTCCATATTGGCTTCTAGTATTGCTAAAAAATATTTATTAGCTAAAAGCGACCATAGTGATAGTTGGATCGAGCAACTTAAGGTTGTTCAGGCGGATGTGGCACTGATTGAAGTGGCATCCTTTACTCAAAAAGATTACCAGTGCTTGCTGGATTGTCAGGCATTAAATCAGACCGAAGTGATTTTATTGAGTAATGGTGAGCCAAATGATTTTATTGATAATGCCATGTTTAAAGGGATAAGTTACCACTTTCGCAGTCCTTATGAGTTATCGATTATCGAAGAAACCATTGCTGATTTATATGAGGACTTAACCGACTCTTATGCCAATACGCAAAAAATTGAAACCAGTGAATTAAACCAATTTGGCTTGTTAGTGGGTTCATCAAAACCAATGCGTAAGTTGTACCGTACTATTCGAAAAGTGGCGATAACGTCGTCCAGTGTTTTATTAATTGGTGAAAGTGGGGCGGGTAAAGAGTTAGTCGCCAATACCATCCACCTAGCGAGTCACCGTAGTCAAGGACCATTTTTAGCCATTAATTGCGGAGCGTTGAGTCCGGAATTAGTCGATAGTGAGCTGTTTGGTCATGTAAAAGGTTCATTTACGGGGGCTCATCGAGATCATCAAGGCGTATTTGAGCAAGCCAGAGGTGGCACGTTGTTACTGGATGAAATTACTGAAATGCCACTGGAGCATCAGGTTAAGTTACTTCGTGTGTTAGAAGCGGGAGAATTTCGGCCTGTTGGCAGCAGTAAAATGATAGAGTCTGATGTCCGTATTATCGCTGCAACCAACCGCGATCCTGCTGAAGCAATTGCCGGTCAGTTTATTCGTGAGGATTTATACTTTAGGTTATCTCAGTTTCCAATTAGCGTGCCTTCTTTACGTGAAAGAGGTGGTGATATCGTGGGGTTAGCCAAACATTTTCTGGCTTATCGAAACGCCAAAGAAAATCACGTAAAACAAGTTGCTGATACGGCACTGAATCGACTCGCTTCCTATCATTGGCCAGGTAATGTTAGGGAATTAAAACATGTGATCGAAAGAGCCTATATTTTGGCTGACGAGATTATTTTGCCGGAACATCTAATCCTGGAAGACGTGGTCGATAGTCATGGAGCGCATGTTAATGCTGATATTCCAACTGGAATGCCGTTACATGAAATTGAACAAATTGCGATTGAAAATACACTTGAGGAAAATAACGGCAATAAATCAGATACTGCCGAACAGTTAGGTATTAGTGTAAAAACACTCTACAACAAGTTGGAAAAATATCAGGATAGTTGAGCTCCTCTATTACTTTTGTTCTTTGTGGGGCGCTAATACATTCAATGAGGATGGGTTGACTTCAATTGTCAAAGATTCAGCGGAATAAGTTTCACCATCAACAACAAATTCGATAGTTTGATCCGATTCAATCAGGATTCTGCGTGCATGGGTATGCTTAACATGTTCTGACCGATATTCTGAGGATATGCCGGATAAAGCCAGCTCGGATAAACTAAACACGTTTTCACCAATGCCCGTACTGGGGGGAAGCCAAGTAACATCCAGTAAACCATCTTCCACATCAGGTTGGCCACCGCCTTGCGCCAAAACGGTGGTAAATGGCGCTGCATTGGCAATAACCAAGCTACAAACGTCTATTTTTTGTTGCTCTTGGTCATCAATTTTAATCCGGAAATGCAGGGTTTGATTAAGGTTCATGGCTTGCCATAGCCCTTGTAAATAGGCCAATTGTCCAGATTGATCTTTCTGTTCACGGTTAGCCAGTTCAATCATTTTTTGTTCAAAACCAATACCAGCCACCAATAGCATCAATTGATCATTGCAATTAGCCGTATCGATACGTCTTACTGAGCCTTCAATGATATTTTCACAGGCTACTTCGATAGGCATTATTTTACTATTGGAACCAAGCAAAACATGGGCGAGTGCATTTGCAGTACCCATGGGAATTATACCTAAAATCAGATCACTATCGATCAGTTCATGGGCAACATCCGTTAATGTGCCATCGCCACCACAGGCGATAATGGTCTTGGCATGATGATCTTTCGCCTCACGAGCTAATTGTCGAGCACTCGTTTCTTTGGTTGTTTCGACGATGTTAAGTTGCAAATAAGGACTAAGACGTTGTTCAATTTCTTCACGATATTGCGACCACTTGCCACCGCCAGATACTGGATTAGCAATTAACCAAGCTTTATCGCGCAAATCGAGATGTTTATGTTGATGTATTTTACTCAGCGCTTTGAGTTGATATTTATTTAATCCAGCCGTTTTTCGAACGCCCTGAATGGTATGCAACGCTTGTTGAACTGACAGGTTCATATTTTTACTTAGCAAGTAGGCTGCGACCACTAACACTGAACGTCCTCTACCTAATGCACAATGAACGACCACGCCTTTCCCGGCCCGACGCTGGTTTTCAATCCAATGGACGGCTTTGGTTAATTGGCTAACGGAGGGACTTTGATGATCGAGTACGGGGACATTTAAATAAGCAAGATCTTCCGATTGGGCGGTCCAGTCTAATCCATCAAATTCAGCCGTTACATCCACTATTGCTTTAACACCTAGTTGTGTCAGTTTTTCTACATCAGAGGGAAATAAACGACAGGCCAGAAATAAATTATGTTTAATTTTTTGAATAGGTGGCACTTTGTCGGTACGTCTTGCCCAGGCATTATAAAAATGGATACCAAGCAGATAAGGAATAAATAGCCAACGAATATAAAAGGGAATACTGCCATTTTGTTTTTTACGAAACAGCTGTGGTGCATTAAATACATAAGCTGCACTGACACAGAATAAGGAGAGTCCAATCCAGCCAAGCAACAGGCTAAAATAAATATTCGGGATCAAAAATGCTGCGGTCAGACTAAGAAGGGAAGCGATGAGATAGTACTTTATAATAAACATATCATCCTTAGGGTGCATTGATTGTTCGAGGAGACAATAACTAGTCTACCCGAACGGCTTAAGATTGCGATGTTACTTTACGGTGTTCTGACATCATCAGTCCGCAGGCTATCAGCGCCACTAGCGGAGCGACAAACCAGTCATGCATTCCGATGTTTAAATGTGTCACTCCGGCGATAATACACCAGCCAAAAGGTATCACAGCCAAGAGGAACCGATACTTTGACGTAGTGAGTAATAGTAAGGCTAACGTTGCTAACGCTGTTGGGGTTGGCATCATGCCAACCAAGGAAATTTGCCACCAGCTTTGTCCGCTGAAAGAGGCTGCGAGGGTGGGCAATAACATACAGGCGGCTAAACCCGCATAGCCTATTTTGCTGTTGCGGTCATGGTATGGAGAATGGAATTGGATCTTGCCGGACAGCAGAAAAAATAAGCATCCCTGAACAGCAAAAGCGATGGCATCAAAAACCGCCATAGGTGTTAAAGAGGTATAAAAATGGTAATGAAAATAACAGCCAACCCAAATCCAGCAAATTGCAAAAATTCGGGTGATAGTCTTACTGCGATTGTTCTGATGTAACAGCCATAATAGCCACATGCACAGGATTAGCGACGATATTTGTAAAGGCCAACTTTGTCGATTGAAATCAGTCACAAATTGGAGGTAATTATCGCCTTTTAATGTAAAAAAAGCTGACAGTATTGTACTTGATGGTTCCGTCACAATTTTAGCTCCGCTTCATTTTCGGTTACCGCCTTGATGAGGCACAACATAAGTAACAAGGGTGATAAATGGGTTATTAACATCAGCATTGAGGTACGAAAAACAAACGGCATTTTCGTTCGGTAAAGTTAAACTCAACTAATATAAAGCAATAAACAGGCCAAAAATCAAAGAGATAGTGATACTTTACTGATGGGGAGATTCATTTACCTTGTTGGGTTGAAAAGTGGGGGCGGTACGCAAATTTGCTCAGATAATAAAGCAGCAACACCGCTAAACAGAGCAGCAGATTAGAATAAAATAAAGTAGGTCCATCCCACCGTTTCAATATCAGTCCACCAATATAAGGGGCAAAAGCAAAGCCGAGTGAAAATAACGAAGCCGCCCCAAAATAAGCGCCTTTCATATGATTGGGAGCCAATCTGTCCACCTGAATATTCATGGTTGGAAATAAAATAGCTTCCCCTAAACTCATCACAAAAATTGCCGTAATCCAGCCCCAATAAAGATTGATTGGATTGATTGCCAACAAGAATTGACCCGTAGCCAATAGCAATATACCAAAACAGATACGCTGATTAAGACTGTATCTGCCCAGCAATTTAAGCAATATAAATTGAAAGATAATGATGGTCAGGGCATTAGTCAGGATAATGGCACTAATAAGCTCGACTACTTCAGGCATACCTGCATGATTTAGATACTGGATCAGTGACGTATCCATATGAGCGTATATGTACAACACCAATATGTTGGCTAGCACCAATAACAAAAACATTTGATCTCTGGCGAGTAAGCCCAGTGTTTTACGTAAGCTAAAAGGATTTTTGATAAATTGTTTGTCGAGTCCCGGCCTGGCCTTAAATCCCCATAGTACGGTCAGAGTTAGGATTAAAAACACCAATGCTGTTGCGTAGAAGGTGGTTTGCCGCGCTGTAATGCCTAACCAGACCCCCACTAATGGGCCAATTGCCGCACCGACGTTGATGGCAAAATAGCGGACTTGCAGGGCAAACTCACGAATATCCATCTGAGGTAACAAATCACTGATTAAGGCTTTTGCCGCCGGATCCCATATCTCTTTGCTAACAGAGCACAAAATCATACTAATTCCGTACAGGTATAAATGTTCGGCTTCGGCGAGTAGTGTAAAGCCTACAATGGACAGTAAACCTGCGACCAATAACATATTTTTTCGCCCGAACTTGTCGGTGAGTGCTCCACTGTAAAAGCCGATGAATATCGCCACGGTGGCGGCGACGGTGAGCATCAGGCCAATTTGCCACTCATTCAGTCCGAATTGCTGATATAAAATAATGGCCATAAAAGGCCACACCATGAAGAAGGTGCCTCGTGAAAAAAATACACCAATAATCAAGATCCAGATCAAAGCAGGAAAGTGGCGTAACCAAGTTAAAAACATTCGGTGAGCCTAGCCAATACAGTCGCTAAATAAAGTACTAAGATTATATAACTAGTGTTTTATCGACAATCGAATACTAACAACCGGGCGGTTATTTTTGATTAATTGCTACTGAATTTAGGCATCGGAGAATTGCAAGGAGAGTAACATGACAGTTGAGTCATCAGTTGCCAGTAAACACTATCGGCAAAAGGTTGTTCCCTTCCACACTGAAGACGGGCTAACGTTAAATCTAATTAATGTGCGGGGACACCAGACACCGGATAAATGTCCGGTATTGTTAGTGCATGGCGCGGGGGTCAGAGCCAATATTTTTAGAGCTCCCGTAGAAGTTGATATTGTTGATGCACTGATCGCTGAAGGTTACGACGTTTGGCTGGAAAACTGGCGTGCCAGTATTGATTTTAATGCCAGACAGTGGACGCTGGATCAAGCCGCTCGTTACGATCATCCGGCCGCAGTAAAGGCGATAACCGAGCAAACCGGCTATGCGAATATTAAGGCCATTATTCATTGTCAGGGCTCGACCAGTTTCGCGATGTCAGCTGTCGCTGGCCTCGTTCCGCAAGTGTCGGTGATTATTAGCAACGGGGTATTGTTACATCCTGTGGTGCCTAAATGGTCTAACTTTAAAATGTCGGTTTTATTGCCCATGGTAAAACGCTTGACTGATTACCTGAATCCTCAGTGGGGAATTGAAGCGCCGACATTGACCGCCAAAATAATTTCCTGGTTCATCAGACTGACGCATCACGAATGTGACAATGATGTTTGCAAGCAAATTAGTTTTACCTATGGTAGTGGATTTCCTGCTTTGTGGAATCATGAAAACCTAAACCACCAAACTCACCAGTGGCTATCAGATGAATTTGCTGCTGTGCCGATGAGTTTTTTTAGCCAGATGGCGAAATGCATTCAAAAAGGCCACCTGTTATCAGTACAAGGCTTACCCGGATTACCTAAAGATTTTGTGGACGGTGAACCCCAAACCGATGCGCGATTCGCTTTTTTTGCCGGTCAGGATAATTTGTGCTTTTTGCCGCAGAGTCAGATCAACAGTTATCAGTACTTTAATCAAATACAACCTGGCAAACATTCATTGAATTTAATTGATAATTACAGTCATCTTGATGTTTTTATGGGAAAAAATGCTGCTCAGGATACTTTTCCGTTAATGCTTGCCGAGTTGGCCAAAGCTGACTAAGTTATGGATTAGCAATTAACAAACGCTTGATGCACTTCCATTGTTAGTTTGTTGTCGGTGGAAATTATTTCATCCCTCCACAGTCGGAGGATTATTGTTACAGGAGCAGGATGGTTAAATCCTGAAGTAAATTAATGACAACATGCAAATCAGGTATTCAATTCAGAGAAACCATGACGGGCGGATTCTCATTATCGGCCACCGATTATAAAGTTGGCTGTGATCAGGGCCAATGGGCGGGAACCGAGTTATCCATGCATGCTCAAGTGGATATTGATGACATTGACCAATTTATTGCAGATAGAGGGCATGCTGGCAGGCTGTCCGGTAGTATCGATTTTCCCCCGATGGGGAAAGCCATGCAAGCCCACAGTGGTGTATTTAATTTGTTTTATCCTAGCGAAGATCCCACCACCAAATTGATGGTGTATGAATTAGGATTTAACCATGCCGATCAAGACTATTATTTAGCCGGTAAAAAAGAAGTGCGTGATGATACGGGGTTTGATCTATGGTCAGACACTACAACGTTATACACCAACTTGCATCAAGGTACTGATAAAACCGCCCCGGTAGTGGGGGCGGGGATTCTGAGTTTAGGTGTCACCGACTTAATTAAACTGGTGTCTACCATCAAAGTGTTAAATGCAGAATCAGGCGCTGATAAATTAAAAACAGTGGGCAAGTTTGGTCACTTTTTTATGGGCGAACTGTGGGATACCTACGCCAAGCACTTTTAAATGTTGTCCTTGTTGGAATGTATCCAGATCAAAACGGATCAATCAGGCCATATAACAGGAGAATGTTATGGCTCAATATGATTTTGAAGCAATTGTAATTGGTAGTGGATTTGGTGGGGCCGTTAATGTATGTCGCCTCGCTAAAAAATGGCCGGCTAAAGTAATGTTATTGGAGCGGGGTAAACGCTATCCGATGGGATCGTTCCCGCGCACCCCTCATGATATGGCGAACAATTTTTGGAATGTCGCCCATCAATCTCGCTCTCGTCCCGCAAATATTCGTGGAAAAGATATGGATGGCTTGTTTGATATTCAGCATTTTAAGCATATGGATGCCGTTGCTTGTGCAGGATTAGGTGGAGGGTCGCTGATCTATGCAAATGTTTTTTTGCAGCCACCCGATGAGGTATTCGATCAGCGCTGGCCACAAAATTGTAAAAAAGCTGACTTACAGCCCTATTATAAAGCGGCTAAATCGGTTTTAGGAGCCAGACCTATTCCACAAAATGATGACCCTCGTCGTCAGATCATTCGTACGGAATTATTTAAGCAGTTTGCTCAACATGAAGGTCGTGATTCTGAGCTGGTAGATATTAATGTTTTCTTTGGTAATGATTTTGAGCAGCCACTGGATATTGGGGTACAGCAAAAAAATCGTTATGGGGCGATACAAACCTCTTGTGTGTATTGTGCTGAGTGTGATGTTGGGTGTAATACTCACTCTAAAAATACCACTGATTTAAATTATTTATTTGTGGCAGAACAACGTTATCAAGCGCAGATTAAAACGGCAATGCTGGCCGAGAAAATAGTGCCCTTAGATGAACAGGGCAATGACGCTCCACAAGAAAAAGGAGCACATGGCTATCGAGTTTACTGGCTGGATCTGAATAACAATAAGGTGCAGTGCAGCGCCACCAGTCAACGAGTGGTTGTCTCTGCAGGAACCTTGGGTACGAACGAGTTGTTATTGCGTTGCCGTGATATATATCAAACCTTGCCTAATATTAGTCAGCAATTGGGTCTGCACTTTTCCGGCAACGGTGATTTTTTATCCTTTGTCATCGATGGTCAAAAAGCGGCTAATCCCAACTATGGACCGGTGATTACCCAGAAAACCGATTACAACCTATATAACAACTTTGATCGTAGCAAAGCGTTTATTCTTGAAGATGCCAGTTATCCGAACTTTGCTGCTTGGTATACCGAAGGACTTAAGCCCGGATTTTCTCATTTCCATGCTTTATGGCGAACCATTCAAGTGTTTTTCAGACGCTTTATTTATGGGATTACCACTGGTCGTGTGGGCTATGCTTTTACCCAATTACTGAAAGGGGATGCATCATTTAACAGTGCGGTATTGCTGTGCATGGGGCTGGATAATAGTCAGGGAAAAGCCACATTAGACAGTTCTGGGTTTTTGAATATCGACTGGCCATATCAGCAAAATATGTCGCTGTACCAAGCAATTATAGATATGGGGAAACGCTTTAAACATTGGGCGGGAGGTAAATTATTTTTACCGCTCCCCAATTGGTTATGGCCAATGCGCAGTAATGTTACTGTGCATGCCTTAGGCGGATGCCGTCTTGCCGACGACCCCTTAAAAGGGGTAACGAGCGCAGCGCCAGAAAACTTCGGTCAGGTATTCGCGTATCAAGGACTATATGTTGCTGATGGAGCGTTGCTTCCAACTGCGGTAGGCGCTAATCCGGTCGCGACGATTACCGCATTATCTGAACGGGTCGCTGAAGGGATAACGGGTATTGTACCTGATCCCGATGGCGAGCTATAGGAGAGTCGCATGGGGATCTGGAATACCATTAAACATTCAGTCAGCAAGGAAGATAACGAGCGCGCTTTTCTTGACGGAATTACTCAGCCCGGCGAGGAGCGTGGTAATCGTTTATGTGTTTGTGTCAGTGATATTCACCTGACCGACGGGACGGTTGGGTTTCAGAATTTGAGCCAACATGCGTGGCAACTTTTTTATAATTCCATCCTGGAGCGCTGTAAAAACTATTATATCGATGAGGTTCTGTTTGTCCTCGATGGCGACATTATCGACATGATCCGCAGCAGTCGCTGGGCCGAGAAAGGCATATATCCGTGGGAGCGAGAGCGTACCGCAGAGTTTAGTGAAGTGGTTAATCTGATAATTCGTGAAATAGTTGAGCAGCAGCATGTTGCGTTTTTTAATATGCTGAAGGCGCTGCCAGGCAGGCTAAGTGAAGAGTCGGGAGTAAAGCAAGTCAATATCGTGATTACACTGGGAAATCATGACAAGGAGTTGCTCTGTGATCAGCAAGCGCTAAGTTATTTCTATGAACAGGGGTTAGGTATAAAAGTGGCGGACATCAGTCAGTCAGAACGGCAAATGTTAGGTCGTATGTATGGTGATGAAAATATGTTTGCCAATCCAACTGTTGCGCCTTATATGCCATTTTATTGTGGTGATACCGGTTTTCGTTTTTTTACTACCCATGGTCAATGGCGTGATAAAGAAAATAGTCGCTCAATTCCAGTCGAGACGGATAAACCGGGATGGTCCACCAGCAACGGCTGGCAACCTCATGTATGGCAAAAATTAGGTTATGCACCGTTTTTGTTACCCTGCTTTGGTGATTCGGTGGCAGCCGGTGTGTTATCAACCTTTATTTATAAAGTAAAAAAACAGCTCGCGGATATAGATTGTAACGACTTGCGCTTAAACAGTATTTTGGATGAACTGGATTTGTATCGACCGACTTATGCGGCATTAACTCGAATTCTAAAAGAAACCAGCGATATGCGCAGTGATGGGCGTGGTGCTGGTGCGATTAAGATCATCGAAGATACGTTATATGAGTGTATTATTGAGTGGCTAAGTTGGGATTTTACCTATCAATCTACCTCGTCTTTTCGAGGTGTTTGCTTACGTCTCGGTAAAAAATTATTAATATGGTTAAAATCCTTGGGGTATGGATTGGAAATAACGGCCTTAGCCAAATTACTCAAAATGATTGAGATAACGAACAAACTGTGTGAAACGTCAGTTAAATTGAGCCAAATGCGACGATTTCCGGCATTTTTAGCTAAATATCGTCATTATCAGTTTCAGGTTTATGGTGAAGGACACACCCATATTCCGCTGCAGGAACAACCCGACATTCCTGGGTTACGTCCGGCGACTTATATCAACTTTGGTACTTGGCGCGATCAGATTTTACTCCGAAAGAATAGGGGATATCGCCGTCAGGGGGTATTGCGGTCATTATATATACTGGATTTAGTGAATCGCTGTGAAGGCGAAAATCAGCCCACTAGGACCTTTGACTATTTTGTCGAAGATGTAGTCAGCTGGGGCGATTTTAAAGATGCCTTGAATGAGTCTGGTAAAATACAAATGAAGTTTTAATCGGATAGTGGCAGGAATGAATATGCGTATTACAATAAAATTGTTAGTGTCCACGATGTTTTTGATGTGGACATCGAATGTCTTGGCACTGTCTGAGCCTCAGGCCAGTATACCCCCTGAAGAAAAACAGTATATTGTTACAGAAAACCTGAAATATATCACAGAGCTATTGGCCTCTACCCAGATACAACAGTGTCTGGTTGACCATCAATCACATCTTTTATCCTTGGTTGATATTCTAAAGATTGATCAAAAATGGCCAAGCCAGGACAAACCTCTGTTACAAGTGTTAAAACATCCATGTGCTAAGTTATTTGAAGCCAAACTGAATGAACCCCATAACCAATTTTCCGAGTTTATGTTAACGGATGAATTAGGTGCATTGATTGCCGCGACACCAATCCCTAGTGATTACTGGCAGGCTGATGAACAAAAGTTTATTCAACCCGCTGTAACCGGTAAAAATTACATTAGTGAAGAAGGATGGGATGCCAGTACCGGGACATTTTCTTTTTTATTAGTGTCCCGGTGCAACATGACAATAAATTTGTTGGGGTCTTAATTAGTGGTATCAACGTGACGTCAGAGTATCTGAATAAATTATCCTTGCGGGAACTGCTCCGTATTGAAGTTGAACCAGAGTCACAAAATCAATAATTTCTGCGAGATTGCCAATCTCTACACTATGTTGATCGTTGTTAATCTCCACCGTTAAAGAGTATTGGCATAAGCAAATAGAGCGGGAGCCCCTCCGGTATGCCAGAATAATATTTTATCGTCTGGATTAAACTGATTCGTTTCAATCATATCGATTAACGCTCCCATTGCTCTGCCGGTATATACAGGATCAATGACAATGCCTTCAGTTCTTGCTAGTAAAGAAATCGCGCGTTTATCCAGTTCATTGATCACTCCATAGCCATCAGCAATATAATCCTGATTAAGTTGAATATCTTCGGGCGTGAGTTCCACACTAACCTCAAGTTTTTGCGCAGTACTATTGGCCAAGTTTAAGACTTTTTGTGCTAACGGGATTGGATCTCCTTCACCTTTATCATTGTTGATGCCAATAATTTGGTAATCGGTATTGAATAGTCTGTTCCCCAAGGCCAGTCCTGCGTGTGTGCCACCTGAACTGGATGCAAATACAATATGACTAATAGCGATATTCTGTTGCCTCTGCTGAGCCTGTAATTCTCGAACGGCCTCAACGTACGCCACCGCACCTAATTCATTTGAACCTCCATAAGGAACCAGATAAGGCTTTTTACCGGCGTGTTGTAATTGTGTCAGTAATTGGGGAATATCTTCCCCTTTACGATGTTCCCCTGCCCAATGAATGGTGGCGCCAAATAATTCATCCAGAAGTATATTGCCCGTTATCTCTGCTGGACGATGTCCACCTAATACCAAGTGGCATTCCATTCCCAGCAGCGCAGCGGCTGCAGCAGTCTGGCGGCAATGATTTGATTGACCCGCACCAGCGGTAACAATGGTATCGGCACCTTGTTCAACCGCCTCGGCCAGAATAAATTCAAGTTTGCGGGTTTTGTTGCCACCTAGAGCCAAGCCGGTTTGATCATCACGTTTTATAAAAAGCTGGGGGCCACCCAAGTGACGGGTTAATCGGGATAACTCCGCTAACGGGGTAGGGAAAAACCCCAATGGTTGTTTTTTTAATGTTGTGTAAGGCATATTGTGCCTCCCTAATGAACTTCTTCAACTTGATAACCAAGCTGTTTTAATTGATTTAATATTCCGTTTTCCCCGGCTAAATGCAACGCCCCGACCAGAATCATTTCTGTTGCACTGGTGTCAAGCATCTGGGTCACTTGAGGTAGCCAATCGTTGTTACGATTTAATATCAGGCTTTGGTATACGGAAGGAAAATCCTGCTGCATAGGAATTAGCATGGTATTGGCCATGGCATTGAAATCGCCTGAGCGCCATTGCTGCCGCATGCTTTGCATATCTTGTTTGGCATTGCTGATTTCAGCCAAAGAATACAATACATAATGATCTTCATCGCCACTACCTAAGTTGGCCATAAAGTCTAATTGCTGTCGAGGACTCTCAAAGTATAAATGCGCTTTTTGATCATCATTGGAGCGATCATAGAAGTACTGGTCGACGCCCTCATCACTTAGTCCCATGATTTTAAATTCCACCACAGTTAGCATTAAACCTAAAAAACTTGGCTTAAAATGCAACACTGAATCAAGGCTCATCCCTCGAGCGTTTAAATGTTTTTGCACTGCTGCAATGGTGGCCGGTTGCAGCACATCTTTTAAACTGGTGCCATCCTGATAGGTGAGTAATTGCAGACTTAATTGTTGGAATTCGGGTTGCTGTAGCTGGTCTATATCGGTTTCAAATACCAATATGTCAGCATCGTTATAGGCCTTGTCAAATACGGATGGTAAAGGAAAATCGTGTTGACTCAGCATATGCATCGTACCGCCAATATAGACTTTGTTATGTCCATTGGATACTTGCCAGACCGGTGAGTCGGCCAAAACTGAACCGGACAACGTGCTTAGCACCAATAATAAAATACGAATATGCATGGCCTTATCCCTAAGAAAATTTAGTCATAAAAAAAAGCTGATAGACAGCGAGTCTATCAGCTTTAATCAATTTATTAATATGCCTATTTTTTAAGAGGAGTAATAGTCAATTCGACGCGTCTATTTTGTTGTCTGCCGCTTTCGGTACTATTGTCAGCTACAGGCATTGATTCCCCAAAACCTTGAGTAGTCACGCGACGTGCATCAACATTATGCTGGATAAGGTAGTTTTTAACACTGTTGGCACGATTAAGAGACAATTGCTGATTATATTCATCGTTACCCACACTATCAGTATGGCCGCTGACATGTAGTACCGTTTTGTCAAAACGGTTTAGAACGGTGACGACATCGTTCAAAATCGGGCCAAAATTGCTGACAATGTTGGCGCTGCCAGTGGCAAAAGTAATGTTGCCGGGCATGATCAGGCGCAAGTTATCGCCATCACGCTCTACTGACACGCCGGTATCGGATAATTCTTCTCTGAATTCTTGTTCCTGTTTGTCCATATAAGAGCCAATCGCACTGCCGGCTAACGCCCCGACAGCCGCTCCCCAAACGTAGCGACTTTTGGCATTATCACCCGTTGCTTTTCCGAGGACGGCTCCAACGACTGCACCGATTCCGGCTCCTTTTTGGGTATTACTGGCGTTGGCGGCACAGCCACTGACCAATATGCTCGTTAATGTCATCACAACTACTAAATTGCGCATAATAACTTTATCCTTTTGTATTCGGGGTTGATAACAGTAGCAGCGACGCTACCCGTTTGAAAACAATGGTATAAATAATTGGCTGAACAATAGATGAATATAATGCGCTACGGCATTGAATGTGGTGATTTTTATCGTTTTAAATGGTAAGGGCTAATGCTCTGTTATTTCGCATATGCGACAGAGCAACAGCCCCTCAATTCATTTATCCAGCAGTGGTATTGCCTATATTAACTCAACCAAGCCGGAATTTTTTGCTCATACGCATGGATGTGGGCGTCGAGTTCCAGTGTTTGACCAATTGCATCAAGGCCTTTTAACAACGAGTTTTTATGTGCCGGATCAATATCGAAATGATATTTTTCACCATTACAAGTCACTTGTTGATCAAATAAATTGACGCTAATAGGGGTGGCCGGATCTTGATGGACTGCGCTAAATAAAGCATCCATCTGGGTATCACTCAGTTTCACCGGTAACAGCTGATTATTAATGCTGTTGGCATAGAAAATATCGGCAAAGTTGGGCGCAATAACTACTTTAAAACCATAGTCGGTCAGTGACCAGGGGGCGTGTTCTCGGCTTGAGCCACAGCCAAAATTTTGTCGGGTCAGCAGAATGCTGGCTCCCTGGTGCTCAGGTTTATTTAGGACAAAATCAGGATTGGGTTCCTGTTCATGCAAGTCCAGATAACGCCAGTCATGGAATAAATGCTTGCCGTAGCCGCTGCGGGTTACCGCGGTTAAAAACTGTTTTGGGATAATTTGATCGGTGTCTACGTTAGCCTGATCCAACGGCACGGCAGTACCGGTATGTAAATCTATTCCTGCCATGATTAGGCTCCTTTTAACTGGCGGACATCAACAAAGTGTCCATGTAATGCGGCGGCGGCTGCCATTGCGGGACTCACTAAATGAGTGCGAGCGCCACGCCCTTGACGGCCTTCAAAGTTGCGATTACTGGTGGATGCACAGCGATCACCTGACTGCAGAATATCGTCGTTCATTCCCAGACACATGGAGCAACCGGGTAAGCGCCATTCAAAGCCAGCATCAATAAAGATCTTATCCAAACCTTCACTTTCGGCTTGTTGCTTGACCTGCGCCGAACCGGGCACCACGATAGCGGTTACTGCTTGATTGACTTTGCCTAATTTGGCGACGTGCGCAGCCGCGCGTAAATCTTCAATTCGGCTGTTGGTACATGAGCCAATAAAGACATGATTAATTTTTACATCGGACAACTTTTGGCCGGCATTTAAGCCCATATATTTCAGCGCATTGATGCAAGACGTTTGGTCGACTTCATTTGGCATACTGTCTGGTGATGGAACAGGTTCATCTACTGCCACTACCTGACCTGGATTAGTGCCCCAAGTGACTTGTGGTTTGATTGAGTCTGCGGGTAATTCGACGACCGTATCAAAACTGGCATCAGCGTCAGAATGAAGGCTTAACCAATATTCACAAGCCGCATCCCAATCAGCGCCTTTAGGAGCAAATTCTCTACCCTGTAAATAATCCAGAGTGGTTTGGTCCGGGGCAATCAAGCCTGCTTTGGCACCGGCTTCGATAGTCATGTTACAGATGGTCATACGTTCTTCCATCGATAAGGCTTCGATGGCCGAACCGCAATACTCAATCACATGGCCTGTGGCACCCGCATGACCAATTTTGCCGATAATTGCCAAAATAATATCTTTAGCGGTGACGCCTAAACCTAACTCACCATCGACCAGCACTTTCATGCTTTTAGCCTTGCCTTGCTTCAGCGTTTGGCTGGCAAAAACATGTTCGACTTGTGAAGTACCGATACCGAATGCCAAGGCACCAAAAGCACCATGTGTTGCGGTATGGGAATCACCACAGACTACTGTCATGCCCGGTAAAATCAGACCTAATTCAGGACCGATAACATGCACAATGCCTTGTTTTTGGTGGCCAATCGGATAAAGCTGAATACCATTTTCTTCACAATTCTCGGCCAAGGTGCGTAATTGCAGTGCGTTAGTCGGGCCACAGGCATCAATCGCCAATGAACGGGTCGAGATACTGTGATCCATGGTGGCAAAAGTTTTATCCGGACGACGGACTTTGCGGTTTTTTTCTTTTAATCCAGCAAATGCTTGGGGAGAGGTTACCTCATGGATTAAATGACGATCGATATAAATTAAGCAATCGTCTCCATCCTGATGCACCAAATGAGCATCCCAGACTTTGTCATATAAATTTTTAGCCATTAGTGGGTACCTTGAATAAGTTTAATAATGTAATCACCGATCTCAGCGGTGCTTTTGGCTTGATGACGCTTATCTTGGCTAAGTAATTCAGCACTTAATACGCCATCTTCCAAGGTTTTTAGCACGGCACTTTCAATGGCATCTGCGGCGTCGTTTTGTTGCAGGCTAAAACGTAATAACATTGCCGCAGACAATATTTGTGCTATCGGATTGGCAATACCTTGACCGGCAATGTCCGGTGCTGAACCACCCGCTGGCTCGTACATACCAAAACCATCCTGATTAATACTGGCTGAAGGTAGCAATCCCATCGATCCGGTAATAATCGCACATTCGTCACTGATAATATCGCCAAATAAGTTGGAGCAAAGCATCACGTCAAAGTCGGATGGATGACGGATTAACTGCATGGTAGCGTTATCAATATAAATATGTTCCAACGTGACTTCAGGATAATCTTTAGCCACTTCTTCTACTACTTCACGCCATAAACGACTGCACACCAGCACATTGGCTTTGTCCACCGAGGTGACTTTTTTACGGCGCAACTGAGCCGCTTCAAAGGCCTGAATGGCAATGCGACGAATTTCACGACGAGAATAACGCATGGTATCAAAAGCGAATTGCTCTTCTCCGTCACCCTCGGTGCCTTTAGGTTGGCCAAAATAAATGCCACTGGTGAGTTCCCGCACTACCAGTACATCGAACCCACTGGCGGCAATATCGGCCCGCAGTGGTGACAACGCTTCCATGCCCGGATAAATTTTGGCCGGGCGTAGATTACCAAATAAATCAAAATGACCGCGCAGAGTTAACAGCGCTGCCCGTTCTGGACGTTGTTCCAGTGGCAGACTGTCCCACTTGGGGCCACCAATGGAGCCAAACAAAATCGCATCGGCTTGCTCGCAACCTTGTAAGGTTGACGGAGGTAATGCTTGACCATGATTGTCGATGGCAATACCACCTACATCATGGTGAGTTAGGTTAAACGTAAGATTAAATTTTTCACTTACCGTATCCAGTACCCGAATTGCCTGAGCCATTACTTCCGGGCCAATTCCATCTCCTGCCAATACGGCTATGTTGTAGTTTGACATCTAAATTCCAACTATCTTTTGTTGCTGTTGTTTATGCTGATCAATCTGATCGGCCATGTGGGTATTATTTAACACGTATATCAGGGCTTTTACCCCTGATTCAACAATATCAGTGGCCAGACCAATACCGTTAAAACGTCGGCCTTTGTATTCGGCCACTACGCTCACTTGCGCCAGTGCATCGGCACCTTCACCTTTTGAATCTAGCTTGAAATCAACGATATCCAGACCATCAATACCGGTGGCTTTGATAATGGCGTTGTAAGCAGCATCAACCGGACCATTACCAATGGCGGTTTCGGTAGCTTGCTTATCGCCCATTTTTATTTGTACCGTGGCCGTTGGCACAATGCTTTTTCCTGAATTGGCGTGTAAGTACCCCAAGGCATAATGAGCTTGTTGGTGTTTTTGTTGATCAAAAAACACTAATGCTTCCAGATCGTAATCAAACACCTGACCTTTTTTATCGGCCAAGGTTAAAAAGCTGTCGTACAGTGCATCCAAATCATAATCGGATTCCTGATAACCCAACTCATGCATGCGGTGTTTAATGACATGACGGCCAGAACGGGAGGTTAAATTCAGGTTGTTTTTATTAATTCCGACACTTTCCGGGGTCATGATCTCATAGGTATTCTGCGATTTCAGTACACCATCTTGATGAATGCCGGACGAATGGCTGAATGCATTAGCCCCGACAATGGCTTTATTGGCTTGGACCGGCATATTGCATAATTGACTGACCAGTTTTGAGGTGCGGGAAATTTCCTGACTATTAATTCCGGTTTGCACCCCCAACATGGCTTGGCGGGTCTGGATAATCATCGCCACTTCTTCCAGTGAACAGTTACCGGCCCGTTCACCTAACCCGTTGATAGTACATTCAATTTGACGAGCGCCTTGTTGAACTGCACTCAATGAATTGGCGACTGCCAAGCCTAAATCATTGTGGCAATGCACCGATATTACTGCTTTATCGATATTAGGTACGCGGTTAAACAGATTCTGAATAATGCCGCCAAATTCAGTAGGAATGGTATATCCCACTGTGTCCGGGATATTTACCGTGGTGGCACCGGCGTTAATCGCTGATTCCACCATGCGGCATAAATAATCGATATTGGTGCGACCGGCATCTTCACAGGAAAACTCCACGTCATCGGTATAGCGTCTGGCATGCTTAATTGCGCCAATGGCCATATCTAATACTTCATCCTGCGATTTACGTAATTTGGCACCTACATGGATTTCGGAGGTGGCAATAAAGGTATGAATACGGAAATGATCGGCGACTTTTAATGCCTCACCACAGGCATCAATATCTTTTATCATTGCTCGCGATAAGCCGCATACCGTTGCATTTTTGATCTGTCGGGCAATCTCTTGTACAGATTGAAAATCACCGGGTGATGACACCGGAAAACCCGCTTCGATTATATCCACACCCAAACGTTCGAGAGCCAGAGCGATCTGTAGTTTTTCTTTTATCGTCAGACTAGCCGGTAAAGCTTGTTCGCCATCCCGTAATGTAGTGTCGAAAATTAAAACACGATCATTCATTTTGTTACCCTCGTTCTTTTGGTGAGTGGTTAAGAGGAGTCCGTATGACTATCCTCGTTGTATTTCCGACCTACCGCGCGGATGGTAAGTCAAAAAAAAACCCGTGCCATGCACGGGTTTTTAAAATTTGGTTGCCTGCTATTGAATACAACCTACCCGTGCAATCTCGCTGCCATAAGGAGTAGGATAAGGAGCAGGTTGTTGTACATTAATTACGCTCATTCAGCATTCAATACAATAATATGTGTATTAGTAGCTTTTATCGGTTGCTCCGTCAACCTTTGTTACTCGGGATGGCATATATTTATTTGGAATTAATATGCGAAAAAAGAGTATATTTATATAATTAGCAGGTATTAATTTACAGCAATATGCTTTTATCAATACCTGCACTCAATTATATCGACTTAAAATTTATAGCCAGACTCTTCGTGTAATATGAGATCCAGACCTTGAGTTTCGGTATCTTTACTAACGCGAATACCATTGGTCAGATAACCGGTGATTTTAATTAAGATAAAGGTCACCAGCGCCGTATATGCGGCGGTTGCTATAACCCCGATAAACTGGACCTGAAATTGTTGTCCTATCGATTCATTAGCGGCTCCGAAACCAAAACCGGATAAAATTCCTAAATCCGGAGATGACAGTATTCCAGCTGCCAAGGTACCCAAAATGCCACCTACGCCATGTACCGGGAAAACATCAAGAGAATCATCTATTTTGAATTTTCGCTTAATCAGTTGGGTTGCATAGAAACAAACGACACCGGCCAGCAAGCCTATTAATAATGCACCTGCGGGACCAACGTAGCCTGATGCAGGAGTAATGCTGCCTAAACCCGCGACCATTCCGGTAACGATGCCCAATACACTGGGTTTACCAAACTTTTTCCATTCCATCGCCATCCACGCCAATGAGCCCGCAGCGGCAGAAATATGGGTGACTAAAATTGCCATGGCCGCATCACCGTTGGCGGCTAATGCACTACCGCCGTTAAATCCGAACCAGCCTACCCATAGCATACCGGCACCAGTCATCGTCATGGTCATGTTGTGAGGGGGCATGGCGGTATCTGGAAAACCATGGCGGTTACCAATCATGAGTGCAGCTACCAAAGCGGCTACCCCGGCAGTGATGTGCACCACAATGCCACCGGCAAAATCCAGAATGCCCATTTGTGCTAACCAGCCACCGCCCCATACCCAGTGACAAACCGGGATATAGACCAATAGCAACCACAGCAAACTAAAAATCATCACCGACGAAAACTTCATTCGTTCAGCAAACGCGCCAACAATTAGAGCCGGTGTGATCATGGCAAAGGTCATTTGGAAAATGCTAAATAAACTTTCAGGTATATCACCAGATAAGGTGTCTTTACCGATATTGGCAAAGAATGCATTACTGATATCCCCGATAAAGGCGTTACCGCTGTCAAATGCCAGACTATACCCCAGAATGAACCACACCAACGATGCCATACACGCAATGGCAAAGCACTGCATTAATACCGATAACACATTTTTGGTCCGCACCAGTCCCGCGTAAAATAATGACAGGCCGGGCAGAGTCATAAATAACACCAATGCGGTTGATGTTAATATCCAGGCAGTGTTACCACTATTTAATTCATCGGCAAAGGCGATACCCGGTAAAAAAACTGCCAGCAGGCAGAAAAAGCGATTAAATGCTTTCATTATTCACTCCATTCATTTTATTTTTATTGGCTGCAAATCGTCCGGTTTATCCCAGTTAAGCCTTGTAAAACCTGTCTATGCCGATGAGCCAACGGTGATTTTAAGCGGGCCAAAAGATAGCACAAGAATATGTTGAGTGAGTAATCTGCTTTTATCTATGAAGATTAATTTTGTTCTAATTAACCAATAAACTAGCCTTGTGTGGTTTTTACTGAATAATTTTGGTGTACAGGATAGAATCCATGCCAGTCTGCGTATCTCGCTAAGGGAACAACTAAACGGTGTATCAATGAAAATATGGGTCGATGCTGATGCTTGTCCGGTGGTGATCAAAGAAATTGTATTTCGTGCCTCGGAACGAACCAAAACCCCCGTTACCTTAGTCGCTAACCAATATGTGCGTACGCCTGCGTCCAAATATATCAATGCCATTCAGGTGGCATCCGGATTTGATGTGGCTGATGACGAAATTGTTAAGCGACTCAACAGTGGTGATCTGGTTATTACCAGTGATATTCCATTGGCGGCAGAAGTGATTGAAAAAGGTGGCTTCGCATTAAACCCCCGAGGGGAACTATATACCGCCAGCAATGTTCGGGTACGTCTAAATATGCGCGACTTTATGGATACCATGCGTGCTAGCGGTGTGAATACGGGTGGGCCACCGGCATTGAGCCAGGCTGAACGTAAAATGTTTGCAGATGAACTGGATAAATGGTTAACAAAAAAAGCACGCCAAGCCTAAATGGCAATCATGACTGGCAATCCACTAGCCTAAAACGGTAGAATTAGCCGAATAAAATTAACTAGCACAATAAGTCATTATTTAGCAGTTATTCCAAGTAGAAAGTTGTATGAGAGCATAATTCAATGGGAAGAAAATTCGAAGTTCGTAAGGCCTCAATGGCCAAAACACAAGGCGCGAAAACCAAAGTTTATTCCAAGTACGGTAAAGAAATTTATGTCTGCGCTAAAAGCGGTGGCACCGACCCAGTGGGCAACCTGGCTCTGCGTCGTTTAATCGATAAAGCCAAGAAAGATCAAGTTCCAGCCCATGTTATTGACCGGGCGATTGAAAAAGCCAATGGCGGTGGTGGTGAAGATTATGCCACTGCGCGGTATGAAGGTTATGGACCGGGCAATTGTATGGTGATCGTCGATTGTTTGACCGACAACAACAACCGAACTATTACCGATGTGCGTAACTGCTTTACTAAAACCGGTTCTAAAATTGGCGCACAAGGTTCAGTGGCGCATATGTTTGAGCATCAGGCCATTTTTACGTTTGCCGGAGATGATGAAGATGCCATCCTGGAACTGCTGATGATGGCGGATGCAGATGTGACCGATATTGAACAAGAAGACGGTATGATCACGGTTTACGCGCCGCACACGGAATTTTATAAAGTTAAAACCGCATTGACAGAAGCCAATCCGGATATTGTGTTTGAAGCTGAAGAAATTACTTTCGAGCCACAAACGATGACGACAATCAGTGAAGAAGACTTGCCTAATTTTGAGAAGTTTTTGGCGATGTTGGAAGATTGTGATGATGTACAACATGTTTATCACAATGCAGAAATGGCCGATTAAGCCGTATTAATGAAATATAAAAATAACCCGGCATTATTGACTAAATCATCGGATAAAATCGGCATTTTACTGACTAATCTGGGCACGCCTGATGCCCCGACAAAACCAGCTCTTAAGTCCTATCTTAAAGAGTTTTTGGCTGATCCGCGGGTCGTCGAGACGCCTCGTTGGTTGTGGTGGTTTATTCTCAAGGTGATTTTATTGATTCGGCCGGGAAAGTCGGCCAAATCTTATCAAGAGGTTTGGACGGATAGAGGCTCACCCCTTTTATTTCATACTAGTGATCAATGTAATGCATTGCGTGAAGTGATGCATAAAGATGCAGGTGACAATATCGTTGTCGATTTCGCTATGCGTTATGGTTCACCGTCAATTGATTCTGTATTAGATAAGATGATTGCTCAGGGAGTGGGAAAATTAGTGGTGTTACCTCTGTATCCACAATATTGTGCAGCCACTAATGCCTCCACTTTTGATGCGATTGCCGCGAGTTTTGTAAAGCGCCGCTGGTTTCCGGAATTGCGCTTTATTAATCAATATTATCAGTTTGATGAATACATACAGGCGCAAGTTAACAAAATACAAAACTACTGGCAGCAGCACGGTCAGGCAGAAAAGTTATTATTTTCTTTTCATGGTATTCCACTTCGCTATGTGCAAAAAGGTGACCCTTACCAACAACAATGTTTGGCTACTGCCACATTGGTTGCCCAAAAGTTGGGATTATCAGAGCAGCAATACCTCATCACGTTTCAATCGCGCTTTGGCCGAGAGGAATGGTTAACACCCTATACTGATGTCACCCTCAAACAGCTTGGCGCGGATGGGGTCAAATCGGTGCAAGTGGTGTGCCCCGGTTTTTCGGCAGATTGTCTGGAAACCATCGAAGAAATTGGCATTGAAAATCGGGATTATTTCCTCGAAGCAGGAGGAACGGATTATCAATATATTCCTGCGTTGAATGCAGATCCTGAGCATATTCAATCACTTAAGAAGCTCGCATTAAGCTATATACAAGGTTGGCATTAATAACCTTGCTCTTTAACCGCACAAGTCAATGCGTTATGGATATATTGGTGATAAATTAGGCAATAAAAAGGGCTTGATTCATCATGATTACATCGTCATCCAATAAATCACTAGCAGCGCATAAGCGCAGTACTGAAGAATATATCATTCTGTCTTTTTGTGCTGCCAGCGTACTTTGCCTCCTGCCTTTTTGTATTATGCGTTTATTGTCGATGGATTGGCTGATTGCGATATTAGATATTTTTGCGGTTAGTGCCATGGCCGGGCTATTTTGTTACGTTTATCTGTTTAAGCAAATTCGAATCGCACGTTGGCTATTAGCCGCTTTGTGCCTGTTTGTCTTGTTTGCCACTATATACCTAAAAGGCAGTGCACAACTGGTTTGGACTTATCCTGTTATCGTCGCCCTGTTTTTCATTTTAACGCCCAAACTCGGTGTGTTGTTTACCTTAATATTACTGGCTTCATTGGTGCCGGTTATTTTTCGCGAAACACAACTTATCGCTGGCGCCGCTTTTTATATTTCCGCCATTGCTACCACAGTATTTAGTTTTGTGTTTGCCGCAAAAACGCGGGAACAGCACAATCAGCTAACGGCATTGTCGGTCAGTGACCCGTTAACTGGTGTGGGTAATCGCCGGGCGCTAGATGAAAAACTGGCAAATATTATTAATCTGCAAGAACGTAACACAATGCCGGTGTGTTTAATTTTGCTTGATCTGGACCGGTTCAAATCTATCAATGATCAATATGGACATGGAGTCGGTGACAAAATACTAATCCAGTTAGTACAAATGATTTTACAGCGTATACGCAGCAGTGACGGCTTGTTCCGTTTTGGCGGAGAAGAGTTTGTCATCGTGACTGAAAATACCGAGTTGACCGATGCAGCAAATCTTGCAGAACAAATACGTAAAGATATCGAACAGACCTGTTTACTGGAGCACAATAAAATTACCGTGTCTCTTGGCACGGCACAATATCAACAAGGCGAGACCGGATACGAATGGCTTGGACGGGCAGATAAAGCTATGTACCAGGCTAAAGAAGAAGGCCGTAATATGAGTTGTGTAGCGTGATAAAACAGACATGGTTAAAATCAATTATAAAAAACGGCAATATTGATTGCCGTTTTTTATGTGCTGTTGTCGCGCTTAAATCATGACTAGTCCAGCAACAATATAAGCGATAAAGGTTAATACTCCACCCACTAGTGCATAAGGTAATTGGGTGCGCACATGCTCAAGTAAATCACAGCCTGAGGCAATTGAACTGACGGCAGTGGTATCGGAAATAGGTGAGCAGTGATCACCAAACACTCCTCCCCCCAAAATCGCTGCCAAAATTAACTCCGGAGGCAAGCCTAAATTGACCACCAATGGCATGCCAATCGGGATTAATATAGCAAAGGTACCCCATGACGTACCGGTAGAAAAAGAGATCAACGAACCGGCTAAAAACAGCATGGCAGGTACAATAAATAAGGGTAATGAATCGGCCACGAGTCCAGCAATAAAGTTACCGGTACCGAGGGCTTTCAAGCTGGTACCTAATGCCAGAGATAGTAATACGATAGTAACTAACGGTAGGAGTTCGCCCATGCCTTTAAAACCAATATCAATTAGTTGTTTATGTCGATACTGGCCTGAGGTCCGCATTAACACGTAGGATACTAAGCAGGCCAAACTGGTCGCGTACAGCACCGATTTGGAACCGTCACCGCTGGTTAATTCGCCATTACCAGTCCAGAACATAAACCCGACCATACTGAATACCATTGTCATTAACGGCAATAGCATGTAACGCGCTTTGGTAGCGGGTTGTTCGATTTCAGTATGAGCTAAAGTCGCTTGTGGATTTCTTTCTGCTTCGGCCAAAGTGCCGTAAGTTTTACCACTGATGACAGTATATAATACTAATACCAATGCGATGATGGCGTAGAAATTCAGAGGAATAGTGCCAATCAGAGTAGAAACTGAGGACTCGGGTAACTCGTAATTACCTAGTAACGCCAGAATATAAGCGCCCCAACCATTTAATAAAATAAGGATACAGATCGGTGCACTGGTACTGTCAATAATATAGGCTAGTCGAGCTCGGCTCATGTTGAATTTGTCAAACAGACCGCGGGATAATATACCGGCTGTCAGGACACTCAAATTGGATTCGATAAACACCACAACGCCCGTAAAAAATGATAATAACCCCACTTTTCGCGGGCTATTGGCTATTCCACCATTAATTAATTTAGTGACCAGAGCGGTCACCCCACCTGATGCTCGCATAAAGGCTAACAGCGCGCCTACCAATAGCGAGAAAATTAAAATACGGGTGTTTCCAGCCGAAGAAAATACGCCGACTATACGTTCGAGAGTGCTGATTAATCCGCTAAGAGGGGTGTAGTAGGTTACTCCTACTTGAGATAGCAATAATATTTCAGAAGAGGCTAAAGCAACAAATAACGCAAGAATGACTTCCTTACGCCAAAACACAACGATGATTGCCAAAATTGGCGGTAAAACAGTTAACCAATTACTCACTTTTTATGACCCTTTTTATTTTTAGATTCTTTAGAAGACGGGGTAATCTTGGCAGTAAATCTGACCGCAAAGATAAATACTCTGTCTTTATACCATTATTATGAATAAATTATTACTCAAAAAGTCTTTTTATGGGTGAGAGTTATTTATGCGAAATGGTATTAGTTTTGCCTACAAAACGGTAGAATTAGCCGCAATTCTATTCAGACACAAGATAATCCGTGAAATCCAATCAATTTACCAGCCTTAATCTATTGCCCGCTTTGGAACAAAACCTGACGACGTTGGGTTTTACCGAAATGACCGACATTCAGGCGCAGAGTTTGCCTCCCATTCTGGCCGGTAAAGATGTAACCGCTCAAGCCAAAACTGGCAGTGGTAAAACAGTGGCTTTCGCAATTGGGCTGTTGTCTCGCTTGCAGGTTGAGCGCTTTTGTATTCAGTCGTTAGTGATGTGTCCTACTCGTGAGTTGGCCGAGCAGGTAGCGATTGAAATCCGACGCGTCGCGCGTTTTATTCATAATATTAAGGTGCTAACTTTATGCGGTGGTACGCCAGTTGGACCGCAAATTCAGTCTTTAGAACATGGTGCACATATTATTGTGGGAACACCAGGACGGATCATGGATCATTTGTCCAAACGCAGACTGAATCTGGATAAGGTCAATTGTTTAGTTTTAGATGAAGCCGACCGCATGTTAGATATGGGCTTTGAAGAAGAAATGGCTGCCGTGATTGCAAATGTACCGGCAGATAGACAAACCTTATTATTTTCAGCGACATATCCGCCTGCTATTGAAAAAATGAGTGCCGAAATCCAAAAAGATACCCAATGGATTACCGTGGAAGCCACTCACAGTGCGAGTAAAATTGAACAATATTTTTATGAAGTCGAAGATAACAAGCGTGCCGATGCGGTATGTCGATTATTGAGTCACTACCAGCCTAATTCCGCCATTATTTTTTGTAACACCAAAATAGAAACTCAAGAACTTACTGATTTTTTGCAAGCTGAGGGAGTGTCTGCCTTGGCCTTACACGGTGATATTGAACAACGTGAACGCAACCAAGTGTTGTACCGTTTTTCCAACCAGAGTGTCAGGGTATTGGTGGCCACCGATGTGGCAGCGCGCGGCTTGGATATAAAAGATGTAGGAGCGGTGATTAACTATCATATTACTCCGGATCCTGAAGTACATGTGCATCGAATCGGTCGTACGGGTCGAGCCGGTGCGGTGGGCTTTGCTTTGACGTTGTGTAGTGCTAAAGAAATGAATCGTGCTAATGCAATTGAAGATTACCAGCAGCAAAAACTGGTATGGAAGAGCATTATCGCACATATTTTTCATCGCAATCGTATCCTATCGCCGGAATATACAACGCTGTGTATTGATGGCGGTAAGAAAAATAAACTTCGAGCCGGTGATATTCTAGGGGCGTTGACCAAAGACGCTGGTATACCCGGAGAGGATATTGGTAAAATCAATATTACCGATTTTCATGCTTATCTAGCAGTGAAAATACGCAGCGTTAAGCCGGTAATGAATCATCTACGTAATGGCAAAATTAAAGGTAAATCGTTTAAAGTGCGTAAATTTAATTGATGCCATTATAAATTTTTAGCTAATTCAAAAGATTAATCGCTAAATAGCCTTTTTTTACAAATTATTTCCGTTATATTAACAATTTGTTGATAACGTTTTCATTGTGAGTTGAGTCTTGTCAAAATCAGGAATTAAACTGGTCGCGGAATTATCAGGAGTATCTCCGGCCACTGTCTCCAGAACATTAAGTAATCCGGAAATTGTATCCACTAAAACCCGTGAAAGAGTTTTAGCAGCGATAGAACAATGTGGCTATACACCTAATCGTTTTGGTGCCAGTCTGCGCACTCAGAAAAGTGGCAGTATTGTGGTCATTATTCCGGATATTACCAACTCATTTAATGCCGGAATTATTCGCTCTATTGAAGATACAGCCGCGAAAGCCGGCTACTCGGTGTTACTTGGCGATACCCAGCGCGATGCAGATAAAGTAAAGCATTATGCGGCGATGGTGCGTTCCGGCCAAGTAGACGGCATTATATTGTTTTCACAACATTTGCCATTTGATGTCCAGCCCGGTACGACGATAGAGCAGCTACCACCGATCGTTAACTCCTGTGAACCGTTGAATATTGATGATGTTTGCCAAGTAATGATCAATAACGTGGATGCGGCCAAAATGGCGGTGAATCACTTGATTAGTTTAGGGCATCGCAGGATTGGCGCCATTACCGGTAATATGGATGCACCCAGCTCCACTGATCGCTTAACCGGTTATAAACTCGCGTTAGAACAGGCAGGCATCGCATTTGATCCGGATTTGATCACTAATGGCGATTATATGATTGCTTCCGGTAAATTTGCTGCGACTAAATTGCTTCAACTGGCAAAGCCACCCACAGCCATATTTTGTTTTAGTGATAATATTGCTTACGGTGCTATGAGTGCCTTACATGATCATAATATTAAAGTACCGGATGAAATGTCGGTGGTGGGATTCGACGATACCGAATACTCCGCCTACATGAATCCTCCTTTAACTACTGTGCATCAACCGTTAGTTGAAATTGGTCAGAATTGCATGGAATTGCTATTAGCCCAATTAGAACATAAGCCCATTCGGCATCGTTACGTCGAACTACCGGTTGAATTGAAAGTACGGGGCAGTACCGGTCCGTATCGCCCTTAATCAATATTCATCGCGGCATCGCCATTTTTCGGCCGATGTCGTTAGACTAGATGTTGTCTGAAAAAGCTTATCGTTCTCTGCCAGGCTAACTCTGCATTGCTTTTGTCATAGCGTGCGGTGGAGTCATTATGAAACCCGTGGCGGGCACCGGAATAAATAAATGCCTGATAATCTTTATTTGCCGTTTTTAGAGCGGTTTCATAGTCTGGCCACATACCATTGACCCACTCATCTAATTCACCCATTTGAATCATTAATGGTGCCTGTATATCTTTCACTTTGTCCAAATCCGGTGCTGCACCATAAAATGGCACACCCGCGTCAGGTAAATCGGGTGCTTCAGTGACGATTTTATTAACGATACCGCCACCGTAACAAAATCCAATCACGCCTAATTTACCATTGCCTTTGGCGTCACTTTTGAGTGATTTAGCCGCAGCAAAAAAATCATTGGCAAGCTTGGCTTGATCCATTGAACGTTGCATTTCTTTGCCTTTTTCATCATTACCCGGATAGCCGCCAACCGGATACAAACCGTCTGGCGCTAACGCGATAAACCCCTGCTTGGCAAAGCGACGGGCCACGTCTTTTATATAAGGATTGAGTCCGCGATTTTCATGAATAACTAAAACTAATGGTGCTGGTTGATCCAGCTTGGCAGGCTCAACCCGATAGCCTCGACCTTTACCATGCCCTTTTGGTGAGTCAAACTCTTGATAACTGGCAATAATCTCAGGATCGTTAAAGGATACCTGCTCAGCTAGGGCATAGTTGGGCATTAAGGCATCCAACATAATACTGGTGGTGAGGGCACCAACGGACAATTTGCCCAGACCAGTAATAAATGAACGACGGTCAATTCTACCGTGAGCAAATTGATCATATAAGGTAAAGGCTTGTTCTGGGATTTTCGGATGAGCTGGCATAGTGATTAGTGTCTCAATTTAGGGAGTAACGTTTACCAGTCTAGACTATTTTGATGACTTTCAGGTCTAACAAATTTAACTTAATTTGAAAGATTCAAGACGATCATCTTGTCTAGATAGTTATCCATTAACGAACTGACATCCGGATCCCTATTATGCTGATTAAGATCCCTGCCAAAAGTGAATTACTAGAAAACCAGATAACCGACGAATCGATTTATTTGCAACGTCGTCAAATACTCAAAACTATGGGATTTGTAGGGGCTGGTGCATTATTGTCTGGGGCTTTCGCTGCTAAGCAGGCACAGGCGGGAATTTTGGATATTTTCGAGTCAGATGAACCGCAGGAAGTGCCGTTAAAATCATTGGATTACGCAAAAGCGGGCAAACCATTTATTACCGATGAAACCATGACACCGGAAAATAAAGTGACTCACCATAATAATTTTTATGAATTTGGCGCACAAAAGAGTCAACCAGCCGAATATGCGCGAGGATTTGTTACCGATCCCTGGTATCTAAAAGTTGAGGGTAATGTGAATAAGCCTCTGTTGCTCGATCATGATGCCTTATTCAGTCGGTTTCCGTTACAGGAGAGAATATATCGATTGCGTTGTGTCGAGGCGTGGTCGATGGTGATCCCCTGGATTGGCTTTCCATTAGCCGATCTCATTAAACAAGCCGATCCAAAATCCAGTGCTAAATATGTGGCCTTTCAAACCCTGTATGATCCTAAACAGATGCCCGGACAGGACAGCCGGTTTCTGGGAGGCGGTATTGATTATCCTTACGTGGAAGGATTGCGCATGGACGAAGCGATGCATCCGTTAACCATGTTAGCCGTTGGACTATATGGAAAGTCATTGCCCGGTCAGAACGGGGCTCCGGTACGTTTGGTGGTACCGTGGAAATACGGGTTTAAAAGCATTAAATCAATTGTATCGATTAAATTGACTACACAACAGCCGCCTACCACCTGGAATAAGTTGGCTCCGCAGGAATATGGTTTTTACGCTAACGTGAATCCCGCAGTCGATCATCCTCGCTGGAGCCAGGCCAGTGAGCGCAGAATTACCACCGGAGGCTTGTTAGCCAATAACCGTATTGATACCTTACCTTTTAACGGTTATGCCGACGATGTTGCTGATTTATATACAGGCATGGATCTGCACCGTTATTATTAATTGATGGAACGTTTCCATTTTCGCCAAGGAGAATAAGCGCACATGACACCAGCAAGACGAATATTTTTGTTAAAAGTGGTTATTCATCTTGGCGCATTATTTCCCTTGGTGTGGCTGTATTATCAGGCATTTCATGATGGACTGGGGGCGGATCCGGTCAAGGCGGTGATTCATTTTAGTGGCAAAGGGGCTCTGAATATTCTATTGCTGACCTTGTGTATTTCGCCTGTCGCCAAAATCTTCAGGCTGGGGTATTTAATTAATGTAAGGCGTTTAGTCGGTTTGTACGCATTTTTTTATGCTTGCGTGCATTTGGCTAATTTCATTCTTTTTGATCTACAGAATGATTTTTCACTACTGCTAAGTGAAATTCTTAAACGGCCTTATATTATGGTGGGAATGTTAGCATTGATTTTGTTACTGGCACTCGCCGTCACTTCTCCAATGAACGTGAGGCGAAAAATGGGCCGTAATTGGCAACGACTGCATAACAGTATTTATCTCATCGTGTTATTGGTGTGTACCCATTATATTTGGTCGGTTAAATCCGACATTATTGAACCGATAATTTACTTTGGCATTACTTTCTTTTTGCTGTTTTTTAGAAAAGACAAATTATTCAGGTTGGTTAAAAATCGCTTTTGACCATATAGTCACAATTCGCCAAAGGCATCGGTTGTGGGTAGTCAGTTTTGATAAAACCTGCCGATTGATAAAGCTGTTTAGCGCTTTGATTAGTATTCAAAACAAACAGTGAGCATTCGCTAACGTTTAGGTTTTTACGTCCTTTTTCAATTAAATGTTGTACTAATACCTTACCGACCCCTCGTCCACGATGGCTTGGATTAACCACTAGTCTGCCCAAGTGACAGCGACCAATACGCAGATAAAACTGCCCAAAAGCAACAAACTGATCGTTGTCATCTATTAACGCAAAGGAATTCAACTCATCCAGTTTTAATCCCTCGCGAAAAGAGTCGGTGTCAAAAGGAAAGGGAAATTCAGGCCCACCCCATTGATAGGTTTCCTGTTGATTGCTGAACCAGCTCATTAAGGTCTTTAACTGTAACTCGGTTGGATTGGTAAGCTTCATCTGTAGAACCTATTGGAAAGTCATATGGCTAAATTAGCATTTAGTCGATGGGATTAGAATCAATTGGCGTTAATGTGTATTTGTCATTGATTTTTTACATTTTCCATTCGCTAATCATCAGCACCTTGGCTATTTTGTTGTCGTTGGTCTTGCGATATGCGAGAGTAAATCGGCTTGTCTTACCCGTAGTTTCGGTCAGGGTAACTTATTGTTCATCTTATTAATTTTATGAGGGTTCTCATGATAAACACTAAAGTTTTAATTAGTTTAGTGATTGCTGTCGTGTCTTGTGGTTTGTATGCGGCACCGCAAAAAGTCACTCCTATGACTCCGGATGGGGTTAAAAGCTATAACCCTATTCGCCCCAATGCTGATTTTGTTAAAAAGACAGTCATGGTCCCAATGAGGGATGGGGTCAAATTGTACACTGTAATACTGATGAAAAAAGGTACAAAGAACGCGCCTATTTTGCTTAGCCGAAGTCCTTATGATGCCAAAGGGGACGCAGAGCGTACCGCTAGTCAGTCCATTAATGAAATTGTCGCAGCGATGGATGTGGAGTTTGTCGAAGACGGTTATATTCGCGTATTTCAGGATATTCGCGGCATGCATAATTCCGAAGGGGAATATGTAACGAACCGGCCGGTTGTGGGGCCGCTGAATGATACAGGTATCGACGAATCCACCGATGCCTACGATACCATTGATTGGCTGGTCAACAATATTCAGGAAAGTAATGGTAATGTGGGGATTGTGGGATCGTCCTATCTGGGTTTTACCACCCTGATGGCGGAAATTAATCCGCATCCGGCCTTAAAAGCCGCTGTGCCTCAAAGTCCAATGGTGGATGGCTGGATGGGAGACGACTGGTTTCACAATGGAGCATTCCGTAATAATAACATTGGCTATACGGTGGGACAGAGTACCGCTAATGGTGAAGGAAAAGGTATTGCCGATGGTGCTGGAGACGACTACAGCCGATTTTTGCAGGCTGGATCCACCGGTGATTACATTAAGCAATGGGGAGTTGAGCATTATCCCTTTATTCAAAAGTTGACTCAAAATCCTGCTTACACCGAGTTTTGGTCATTACAGGCCGTAGACAAAATTATGGCCAAGCAGCCACTAAAGGTCCCGACTATGCTGGTGGTTGGGCAATGGGATCAGGAGGATTCTTATGGGGCTCCAGCGGTGTATAAAGCAATGGAGCCGAAAGATAAAAACAACGATATGGTTTCACTGGTTATCGGACCATGGCGTCATTCCGGTGTGAATCACTATGGCTATAAGCTTGGCGCCTTAACCTTTACCGGTGATACCGCCCGTGAGTTTAGAGTCAACTATATGAAACCGTTTTTTGATCATTACCTAAAAGGTGCCCCCGATCCAAAAACACCACCAGTATTAACTTATGCTACCGGTGCTAATCAGTGGAATGAATCTCCAGCTTGGCCGATGGGTAAGGCTAAAAAAGTATATTTAGATGATGACGGAGGATTGTCATTCAATGTCCCCAGTGGCAAAAAGAGCCACGATGAATATGTTTCTGATCCGGCGAAACCGGTGCCCTTTATTCCCCGTCCCATTAATATGGGAGACTCCTACCAATGGAAGCCTTGGTTAGTGCACGATCAGCGTTTTGCCTCCAGCCGTCCGGACGTGTTGCTGTATACCAGTGAAGTACTGGATAAACCATTACATATTATGGGGGCACCTATGGTTAATTTGTATGCCGCCACTAGTGGAACCGATGCCGATTGGGTGGTTAAACTGGTAGATGTCTACCCCAATACTACTACCGAAGGACCTAGACAGGGTGCAGTTGGTCCAGAAATGGCCGGTTTTGAATTACCCATAGGTATTGAGATTTTCCGGGGGCGCTACGTACATGGCTTTGATAAACCGGCACCACTTAAACCCGGTAAAGTAGAACATTATCAATTCGCTTTGCCAAATGTGGATCATGTTTTCTTGCCGGGACACAAATTGATGGTGCAGGTACAATCCAGTTTGTTCCCGTTGTATGACCGTAATCCGCAAAGCTATGTGGAAAATATCTTCTACGCTAAACCGCAAGACTATAAAAAAGCCACTATTAGCGTATATCACTCCACCAAAGCACCGTCGAATGTGGAGTTACCGATAGTGGAGTAGTGCCAGCAGCTGTATCAATACGGATGGATTGACTGCGTTTACCGAAACTTCCCTGCTATCTAGTGGGGGAGTTGTCTCTTTCTATTTGAGGATATGCTTAGCAATATCCAATTCTATCGTTTTACATCAATTATCTACTACCTTGATTCTGGTGAGGTTAATCATTTTTGATAGGTTTTATCTATAATAACGATATATAAATAGTATTTTCCATATCGTTATTAAGGGGCTATAACTTTCCCGTAGGTTTTATTCTCGACAACTAAGGATAATTATTGTGAAAGAGATAAGTAAATGCCCGGTAATGGGACACGGGAAAAATACAACCGGCAACGGCACTTCTAATCAGGATTGGTGGCCACATCAATTACGTGTTGATCTTCTTCACCAGCATTCTTCCAAGTCTAATCCCATGGGCAGTGATTTTAATTACGCTGAGGCCTTCAAAAAACTAGATTATCAGGCGCTTAAGCACGATTTAACTCAGCTAATGACTGATTCCCAAGACTGGTGGCCAGCCGACTTTGGTCATTATGGACCGTTATTTATTCGCATGGCCTGGCATAGTGCCGGTACGTATCGTATGGGCGATGGTCGTGGCGGAGCAGGGGCAGGACAACAACGTTTTGCTCCATTAAACAGTTGGCCAGATAACGTTAATCTGGACAAGGCACGACGTTTGTTGTGGCCGATCAAGCAAAAATATGGCAACAAAATATCTTGGGCAGATTTAATGGTATTAGCCGGAAATGTAGCACTGGAAAATATGGGCTTTAAAACTTTTGGTTTTGCCGGTGGGCGGGAAGATAGCTGGGAGCCTGAACAAGACGTGTATTGGGGGAAGGAAACCACATGGCTGGATGAGAGTCGCTATAGCGGTGAACGTGATCTGGAAGATCCCCTTGCTGCAGTGCAAATGGGGCTGATTTACGTCAATCCGGAAGGCCCAAATGGTAAACCTGATCCATTAGCTGCCGCAGTGGATATCCGTGAAACTTTTGCCCGAATGGCAATGGACGACGAAGAAACCGTGGCGCTGATTGCCGGTGGTCATACATTTGGTAAAACCCACGGTGCCGGTGATGCTGATTTGGTGGGCGATGATCCGGAAGCGGCCCGTATGGAACAGCAGGGACTGGGCTGGCACAGTCAATATGCCACTGGTAAAGCTGGAGATGCTATCACTAGCGGTTTGGAGGTCACCTGGACACAAACACCTACCCAATGGAATCACTATTTTTTCCAGAACCTGTTTGGTTACGAATGGGAACTGACGAAAAGTCCGGCTGGTGCTTATCAATGGGTCGCTAAAGACAGTGACGAAGTGATCCCCGATGCACATGATAATAAAAAAAGACGCCGGCCAACCATGTTAACCACTGATTTGTCATTACGGTTTGATCCGGTGTACGAAAAAATTTCCCGTCGTTTTTATGAAAATCCGCAAAATTTCGCCGATGTCTTCGCGCGGGCCTGGTTCAAGTTAACTCATCGGGACATGGGGCCCAAAAATCGTTATTTAGGTTCCGAAGTTCCGGCAGAAGATTTAATTTGGCAGGATCCCATTCCAGCAGTGGATCATGAATTGGTCACAGATACTGATATTACCAATTTAAAAAGACAGATATTAGCCAGTGGTTTATCCGTAGGTGAACTCGTCTCCACTGCCTGGGCTTCGGCATCAACCTTCCGTGGTTCAGACAAACGTGGTGGCGCTAATGGGGCACGCATTCGCTTGGCACCGCAAAAAGACTGGCCAGTTAACAAGCCGGATCAATTAGCCAAGGTATTGAGTGTGTTGGAAACAATCCAAACTCAATTTAATGCCGGTCCGTCCGTTAATAAAATATCTATGGCTGATCTGATTGTACTGGCAGGTAGTGCTGCCATCGAACAAGCCGCCAGTAAAGCCGGTCATCATATCAACGTACCTTTTACTCCGGGACGTATGGATGCCTCTGCCGAGCAAACCGATGTAGACGCATTTGAGGTACTTGAACCTTTTGCCGATGGTTTCCGTAACTATCAAAAAGCGCGCACTAGTATTGCAACTGAAGCCATGCTGATTGATAAGGCTCAATTACTCACTTTAAGCGCACCGGAAATGACGGTATTAGTGGGTGGAATGCGAATGCTCGAAAGCAATGCTGGTGATAGTCAACACGGTGTCTTTACTGATCGTCCGGGGAGCTTGAGCAATGACTTTTTTGTTCACTTGCTGGATATGAGTACTGAATGGAAAGCGCTTGATAAAGATGCTTCGTTGTTTGCCGGTGTGGATCGAAGAACCGGCCAGCAAAAATGGATCGGAACCCGTGCTGATTTGGTATTTGGCTCCAACTCGATACTCAGAGCTGTATCCGAGGTCTATGCCCAAGCGGATGCGGAGTTGAAGTTTGTGACTGACTTTGTGGCCGCATGGACAAAAGTGATGGAATTGGATCGTTTTGATTTGGTTTAAGGTTCAATATTACGACTAAACCGCACTATTGCTATAAACTAACTTGAATGCCGCTCGTGTAAATGAGCGGCATTCTTATTGGCTCTTTGAATGTTATCTACAGATTTTTATTAGGTGCCCAGTCAATGTGATTACTTACCCCATTGTCACCACGACTTGATGTTCACCATTGAAATCATTGTAAGGAATAGTATTGCCTTCAATGCCTTGACCATCGATTTCAATTTTCATTACGCCTTTGCTGACCTTATTCGGGTTATTCACCTGAATATGGTAAGTCGCATCGCGGAACTGGCGTTTAACCGAGAACTCATCCCAGTCCTTAGGAATACAAGGGTTAATGCTTAAACCCTGATAATCCGGTGCGATGCCCAGAATATATTGGGTGCCCGCATAGAAAGACCACGCCGCTGCGCCGGTTAGCCAGCTGTTTTTGGCCTCACCGGGAATGGCGGCGTCTTTACCGGCAATCATCTGGCTGTATACATAGGGTTCGGTGCGATGTTTAGCCATATCTTGCGGACGGAACAGCGGGGTAAAGCGACTAAAATAATCAAACGCCTGATCACCACGACCTAACATGGCTTCGCTGACCACAATCCAGGGATTGTTATGACAGAAAATTCCGGCATTTTCTTTGTAACCAGGAGGATACGAAGTAATTTCGCCATAGTATTTGTTGTAATCACTGTAGGCAGGTTGCTGCACCACTATGCCATGTTCGGCGAGTAAGTGCTGATTAACTGCATTCAGCGCTTTTTCGGCACGACCATCTTGCATGCCAATACCGGCCATTAAACAGAAGCCTTGTGATTCGATAAATATTTTACCCTCATCGCAGGTATGGCTACCCAGCGGCAAGCCGCGAGAGTCATAGGCGCGGATAAACCAGTTACCATCCCAACCGTGTTGATCGATGGTGGCGATCATCTGGTTGATATGAACACGGGCTTTGGCAGCGTCTTCAGTGCGTCCGGTTAAATCGCATAAATTCGCGTATTCGTTACCGTAAAGTACAAACTGGCCGGCAATCATCAGCGACTCTGCGACATCCGATTCACCGCGCTGGGTGGTTTGATAGGATTCATTCGGTTCGGTGGAAAAACAGTTCAGATTTAAGCAGTCGTTCCAGTCGGCACGGCCAATCAGCGGTAATCCATGCGGGCCTAAATTATTCACCACATGGTAAAAAGACGCAGTTAAATGATCGAATTGGGTACTTTGTACATCGGGCGTATCTTCAAAGGGCACTATAGTGTCCAGAAATGCCACATCGCCGGTTTCTTTAATATAGTTGGCGGTTGAAAGTACCAGCCACATGGGATCGTCATTAAAGTTACCGCCAATCGCTGCATTACCTTTTTTGGTTAATGGTTGATATTGATGGTAGGCCGAACCGTCAGATTGTTGGGTGGCGGCCAGATCGATAATTCGCTCTTTAACCGCGTTAGGCACCATGTGGGTAAAGCCGATGGTGTCCTGATTGGAGTCGCGGAACCCCATACCGCGGCCAATGCCAGACTCATAAAAAGACGCACTGCGCGACAAGTTAAACGTCACCATGTTCTGGTATTGGTTCCAGATATTCATTGCCCGGTTCATGCTGTTATTCGGCGTATTCACCGTGATTTTACCCAGCAGGTTATCCCAGTACTGATTTAATTTAGCCAGTTCAGCTTCGAATTTTTCATCAGTATCGAACTTGGACTGAAAATCCCAACTCGGTTTTTTATTGATTACGCCCTGTGATTGCCATTTTTGCTCTTCCGGTACTTCTACATAACCCAATACAAATACCATACTGGCGGTTTCGCCCGGGGCTAAATCCAGCTTGATATGGTGGGAAGCAATAGGTGACCAACCGTGAGCATGAGAATTAGTGGATTGACCATTTTTGACCACTTGCGGATTGCCAAAACCGTTGTAGTTACCGATAAAGGCATTGCGATCGGTATCGAAGCCGTCAATGTCGCGATTTACGCTGTAAAAGGCATAATGATTACGGCGTTCTCGGTATTCGGTTTTATGGAAAATAGTATTGCTTTCGATTTCCACTTCGCCGGTAGACAGGTTGCGCTGGAAGTTGGTGCCGTCATCTTCGGCATTCCACAAGCACCATTCAATAAAGGAAAATAAATCCAGTTCTTTGCTGCTGTCGCTGTTGTTGGTTACTTGCAAACGATGTACTTCGCCTGTGGTGTCGAGCGGCACAAAGGAAGTGAGTTTACTGGCGATCTGGTTTTTTTCGACGCTGAAGCTGGAATAACCCATGCCGTGACGACATTCGTAGTGATCCAGTTCACAATCCACCGGACGACCGCTGGCACTCCATATATCGCCATCCAGATTAAAGTAGAAATAACGGCCGCCGGAATCCATAGGTACATTGTTGTAGCGATAACGGGTTAAACGGCGAAACTTGGGATCGCGATAAAAGCTATAACCGCCAGCGGTGTTCGAAATTAGCGCATAAAAGCCATCGTTACCCAGATAATTAATCCAAGGTAAAGGCGTGTAAGGGGTAGTAATAACGAACTCTTTATTGGCGTCGTCAAAGTAACCATATTGATCTTGTTGCATGCTTAAATCCTGTTGATAACGTTATTGTAAAGGCATAACCCTGCAAACGTTTTCATTTTATTGTAAAAAATTTTAACTCAATAATGCAGGAAAAGCCTATTGGACTTTTCCTGCATGACTACACTTATTCTAGGTATGACTTATTTCGGTAAAGTGTCGTACCAGCTTTTCTTCAAAATAATACCGGTAACGGCCAAGATACCAAAAGTAGCAGCACTGGAATCCCACTCACGTATTACGATGAAGATGGGTAATGCCACCAAGCACGTTTGAGCAATCACCCCGATGACGATATTAAACATATCGCGTTTAAAGTGGGGGTTGGCCTCAAAGTTTGGATCTTCGGCCACAACGGCTGCGCGGATTGGACCCCAGAAACCCCAAGGGTTCACATTTTTGTAGAAACGCTTGAGTAATTCAGGATCTTCCGGGTCGGTTTTCAAACTAGCGACAACACATACTATTAATGACACCAGCATAATTATCGGGAATAAATATAAGGGGACAATATCAGTCGCAACGCCTAAGTAAGGACCTAACAAACTCGGGAAAATACCGGCACATAGAATACCACTGAACATACCCCAAAAATAGCCGTAACCATTCAGGCGCCACCAGTACCATTTAAGGACGTTGGAAACCACATAACCACCCCACAGACCAGACACTAGCCATTGCAGTACGCTGTTAATACTCTCTACCGCCAAGCCAATGGCAGTACTGATAATCACCACGACCACCGAAACAATATAGCTAACATGGATCAGGTTTTTGGTATCAGCTTCCGGGCGTATATAACGTTTATAAATGTCGTTGACCAAATAAGCTGGAACCGCATTGACGGTAGAGGCAAAAGTAGACATAAACGCGGCAATTAACCCGGCTAAAACCAAGCCCATAATACCGACGGGAGCAAACTCTAAAATGGCACCGGGGAGAATGTTTTCGAAGTCTAATTTACCGCCGCTGATTAAATCTAGTTTGTCATAATAGACCAACGCTAACACGGTAAAGCCAGCAATCATAAAGTAGCGAATTGGCATTAATATAATGGACACAAAGCCACTCATTAAGGCCCCTTCACGAGGCGATTTAGTGGCCAGTATTTTTTGCATGTCATAGTTAGGAGCGGGGCCTGCAGCACTTTTTAAAATACCGTTAAATAACGCCATCATCACAAAAATACTAAACAGTGAATAACCATCAGAAATGATTTTATCATTGACTTCATTGATCGTAGCCGACCAGTCTATATCCAGCGTCCAGCCGAAAAATGGGTTCATCCAGCCATTAGGAACCACCGCATTGAGCGTTTCTGGTGAGACTTGCATCATGGCGATAACACCAATGAATAATGCTGAGAACGTCATGATCGAGAATTGCAGAACATCCGCCCACACAATACTCATCATTCCACCCATAATCACGTATAGGGTGGCGATTGAGGTAAATATAATGCCGTAAAAATGCGGCACATATTCGATAGCAATCTCAAATGGAACATAAGGAGAGACTACTTCCCAAGGGACAAATATTTCGATGAACTTACCAATTCCGACAAAGCCATAAGCTAAGAAACCTAGCGCTCCGATAACCGCAAAGGCAATCACCACCATGTGAGATAACTTACCGCCGGTGCCATCTCCAAAACGGGTACGCATCCATTCAGCACCGGTCAACACATTGGAGCGGCGTAACCAAATCGATAAGTAAACCATTAAGAAAACTTGGTTAAACACCGGCCATAGCCAAGGGATCCAGATACTTTTCATGCCGTAAACAAAGCAAAGCGTGACCAGCCACATGGTACCGGAAATATCGAACATGCCAGAGGCGTTGGATAATCCTAACATGTACCAAGGCAAGGTTTTTCCACCGACAAAGTAGTCGTCCATGCTTTGTGCAGCACGTTTTTTTAAATAAAAGCCGATGCCAACAATTGCCAGCAAATAGAGCAGGATAATACTGATATCCAATAAAGTGATTTTCATTGTTATTGTTTCCACTGCTTAATGCCCATTTCGGACAGGTCATTATAAATTTCTAGGCAAGCCCTACTATTATGATATGGACACTTCCAGAAGCCTGCTTTTTCGTCTGTGATTGCTGCGTTGTCATTATGTTGCCAATGCCATTCACCAAACACCGGGTCGCTGATATGTTGTTGAATAAAGCTCCAACTATTCAGCACTTGGTCCAAATAACGCTGTTCACCGGTGGCGGTATAACAGCGCCAACATGCCAGCATGGCTTCCGCTTGTACCCAACCGTATTGATTCTTATCCTGCTGGGTTAAACAAAATCCATCGTTGTGGCTCAAGCCTTTTGCGATTGCACTATCCAGAATGGAACAAGCTAGGGTAATCGCGTCGGCTTGATGTTCCGGTTGCCAATTTTTTATCCACTTCATTAATAACCAGGATGAGGCACATAAGTGCGGAACATTGAGCTCTAACTGGTCATGTTGCTTGAGTAGCAGCATAGTGTTGTCTAACAACTCAGTCAGGCAATCTTTTACATCCGGTCGAAAACTTAAAGCCGCAAATTTATCTAATGCCTCAATAATATGTAACCAAGTTCGCCAAGTGTAACCGGTTTCACTGTTCGAGACATCAAAAGTTTTTCCTTTAAACAGCAGGTGTAAATTAAACCACGCAGTTAGCGTGACTTCCGAGCATGCGCCTTGGTTAATTTGCATGTCGTATTCACTTAAGGCATACAGCCAATAGGCTTGGGCTATACATTCGTCATCTAGACTGTTGAAAGATTTTAAGTTTTGACTATGCCATCCCAATCGATGGTTATCTGCTTGAATCAAATGTGTGTGTATAAAATTCTTGGCTCTATCGGCATGATTGAGTAGGGCCACATCGTTAAATACGCCATACGCTGCGCTAAAACTCCACATAATGCGACAATGCAAAATCGAACCTTTGGTGGCCGACTTATCAACCTTGCCATCTGCACCAATACTGCCCCAATAGCCACCGTTTTCCATATCGCAGGCTTTAAACATCCAATAAGGCAAAATAGTGCGCCGCACTTCACTTTGTAATTCGTCCTTAAATTGTTCTGGTGTCATGCTAAAACGTCATTTGATGGAGGATGTTATAAAAATTTACATTATCATGAAAACGTTTACAAGAGGAATGATACTAAGTTTTACGTTTTCATATTCAATTCTGATTTGAATTAAAAATAATTATAAATTTTATCAGGATGTTAATACGCAGTTATGTGCGTATGAATTGGGAGTGATGAATCGAGGGAGGTATGGGGCAAAAATGCTTGACCATTTGCTGGCTAATACTACAGTTTATTATATTGCTCATGCCGTTTATGGGGGCATTATGTTGGATAAAATATTTATCATCCTGATCACGTTGTTTGGTCTTTCTGCCTGCGCCAACCATTCCTCTACATTGGTTGAGCCTACTAATTTATTTAATGATCAAGCCTTTGCGAACTACCGCCAACAAAAAATTGAAACTGAAGAGCAGATTTTTTACCTGTCCGATGAGATAAAAAAATATATGGATGAGCATATATTTCCTGTGCACGGCTCTGCTAAACGTATAAAAGTCTTAGCCGATTCCTTTTTTGATAAATCTAACTTAAACCTGATTTATGCCAATGATGCTAACACCACCGCGAGTCAAACGTTCTTAAGTCAGCAAGCTAACTGTTTATCGATGACAATTTTAGCCTATTCGATGGCCCAATATGCGGGGTTGGACGTGATATTTCAAAAAATTAAAATCCCGGAATACTGGGTTAGACGTGATGGTCACAGCTTATTAAATGGACATATCAATTTGAAAATAAAACCGAAAGAAGATCCTGCTGATCGAGCTGCGTTGACATTTGGCTCTGAGGCTGTCGAAGTGGATTTTAATCGTAATGTGTCAAGTCAACACTTTGCAAAAATCCCCATGAGTAAGGCACAGATTATGGCAATGTTTTATAACAATAAGGGGGCTGATGCATTGATATTGGGCAAGTTGAATCTCGCTTATGCCTACTTTAAACAGGCGTTAACCCTTGATCCTGCTTTTGTTTCGGCATGGGGAAATTTAGGCATTCTATATCGCTATAAGCACCATTTTGACTGGGCAGAAGCGGTCTACTTACATGCACTTAACCTAGATGATGATAATTTGAATAGTTTGGAAAATTTGGCTGTTCTTAAGTCCTTTGAAGGCCAACATCAGCAAGCTGCTGAGCTATATCAAATGCTCGACAATAAAAGACAATCTAATCCCTATTATCATTTTATTTTAGGTGAAGAAGAATACGACAAAGGGCATTGGGATCTGGCCATCGATCACTATAAAAAGGCATTACGAATAAATAGAAAAGTAGATGAATTCTATTTTGGTTTAGCCAAAGCTTATTATCAGTTAGGGGATACCGAGCAAAGTAAAAAATATTTAAAACAGGCTAAACGTAACTCCATTAATGAAACTATGCAGAATCGTTATCAGGGCAAACTAGATTTGCTTAGTCGAAGTTAGAGGAGGGCTTATAAAAATTTTATTGCTGGTCATTGTTTGGTGCATGAATTTTGCTGCAATGGCAAATTGTCAGCAGCCCGTTATTGTCCAAACGGTTGATGGTCAGCAATTATGGCGTGATCTACAAATTCTTTCATCCGATGAAATGCAGGGACGGGAACTCGGGCATAATCAGCGTGCACAGCAGTTTTTGAGCCAGCGTTTTCAGCAAATGGGTCTTAGTCAGTTTCATCTCCAGTATATGCAAATTTTTACCCATGAATATCTTATCGGCAGCGTGCAAGGAGCTAATGTTATCGGTTGGTTAAAGGGGCAGCAGTATCCACAACAATATATTGTGATCAGTGCGCATTATGATCACTTAGGTAAGCAGCGCGGTAAAATTTATAACGGTGCTGATGATAATGCCTCAGGCGTAGCGGGGTTATTGGCACTGGCCAACGGAATACGGGAAAAGCGTTTACGTCATTCGGTTATCTTTTTGGCGACCGATGGTGAAGAAAAAGGCTTTTATGGTGCAACTGCCTTTATCAAATCACCACCAGTAGCGTTAGGTAATATTAAATTGAATGTAAATATGGATATGATTGCTTATCCGGGATCCAAACAGGCTCTCTATTTAGCCGGTGCAAAAGCGTACCCACAATTAGACTCTATTGTTGAATTGAGTCTGGCGCAAGCGGGTGTTTGTCTTAAACGAGGTCATGAAGGGGTGAGCAGAGGATATAATGGTCAGCGGATTAATTGGCGTAAGTCCAGTGATCACCGGGTTTTCGACCAACAGGGTATTCCTTTTTTATACTTTGGTGTCAACGATCATCGCTATTACCATACCGAGCACGATGATATAGACAATATCAATCCTCTGTTTTATCAAGCCGCAGTAGAAACTATTTTAAATACCTTAAAAATATGGGATAGCGCGAATTAAAGTCCGCTTATCTTTCACTAGCACCAGCATGGTGCATTTTACCTAAAATTCTGCTCATTCTGAGTGCAAAATTACCATCCCTAATGGCAATGATTAATTTAAGTTATTGATATTTAAGGTAAAAAATATTGGCATGTTGATTGTAATGGTTTTACGTAGACAGGTGAAAAATATAATAAAACCATATAGGAGCAACAAAGATGAAGTTAATAAGTGCCATCATAAAGCCTTTTAAGCTTGATGATGTACGTGAAGCCATCTCTGAAATCGGCATCGACGGATTGACGGTGACAGAGGTAAAAGGTTTCGGTCGTCAGAAAGGACATACTGAATTGTATCGTGGGGCTGAATATCAGGTGGATTTTCTACCTAAAGTGAAGTTGGATGTGGCAGTGCAAGATGATCAGGTAGATCGCTTGGTTGAAGCCATTATTGGTGCCGCCAAAACCGGAAAAATCGGTGACGGTAAAGTATTTGTTTATGATCTGGAACACGCGGTTCGTATTCGAACTGGTGAAACAGACAACGACGCAATTTAAGGGGAGAGTGCAAAATGGAACCAATCTTTGAATTACAATATGCCCTCGATACCTTTTACTTTTTAGTTTGTGGTGCGTTGGTTATGTGGATGGCAGCGGGTTTTGCCATGCTGGAAGCTGGGTTAGTCCGAGCTAAAAATACAACTGAAATATTAACCAAAAACATCTCGTTATATGCAATCGCTTGTACCATGTATATGATTTGTGGTTACTCCATTATGTATGGCGGTGACGACTTTACCTGGTTCTTAAGTGGAATTATGTCTGACGGTGCGACAGGAGTAGCAGAAGATCCTGCGACTTATGCGCCGGCGGCTGACTTTTACTTCCAGGTTGTATTTGTGGCAACCGCTATGTCAATTGTTTCCGGTGCTGTTGCTGAGCGCATGAAACTATGGGCATTTTTTGCCTTTGCAATCGTGATGACGGCATTTATCTATCCAATGGAAGGTGCCTGGACGTGGGGTGGTGAGTCTGTATTCGGTTTATACACCCTTGGCGACTTAGGTTTCTCTGACTTTGCTGGTTCAGGTATTGTGCATATGGCGGGTGCGTCAGCCGCGTTAGCCGGTGTGCTGCTGCTGGGGGCACGTAAAGGTAAATATACCGCTGATGGTCGAGTAAATGCGATCCCTGGTGCTAACTTACCAATGGCAACATTAGGTACCTTTATTCTGTGGTTAGGATGGTTTGGTTTTAACGGTGGTTCGGTTTTAGCGACTGCAAGCGTAGAAAGCGCCAACTCCGTTGCCGTTGTGTTTATGAACACTAATGCGGCGGCTGCCGGTGGTTTGATTGGTGCTCTGATTGTCGCTCGTTTTATGTTTGGTAAAGCCGATCTGACCATGGCACTTAACGGCGCATTGGCAGGATTAGTGGCTATTACTGCAGAACCATCAACTCCAACACCATTACAAGCTACTTTATTTGGTGTTATCGGTGGTGTGTTAGTGGTCTTCAGTATCCTAGCTTTGGATAAATTGAAAATCGATGATCCAGTAGGCGCTATTTCAGTCCATGGTGTGGTGGGATTATTAGGTCTGTTGTTAGTCCCTGTGACCAATGCTGAAGTTTCTTTTAGTGGTCAAATTATCGGTGCATTGACGATCTTCGTATGGGTCTTTGTTGTCAGCCTGATTGTATGGGCGATTATCAAAGCTGCAATCGGTATCCGTGTCTCAGAAGAAGAAGAATATGAAGGTGTGGATATGAGTGAATGTGGTTTAGAAGCCTATCCTGACTTCACCGTAAAATCATAGTATCAAGTTACACCAACTCCAAGGATGGAGTGCTCCGCAAAGCGTCGGGAACAGGCGCGTGGAGTAAGATACATTAACGTTGTTAAGCCCCGTCTTTGTCGGGGTTTTTTATTGTCAGAAAATGAGTCAGTTCTGTATCCGTTTTTGTCTACTTCGTTCTTATTTTTACCTGGCTGATGTATATTAGCCAGCATCATGGTTAATAAAGGTAAGCGGCAAATGTCACAGCCACAAAAAGGAATCTGTGCCGAACCTAACCTCCACGGGTTATTTTTAATGTTTAATGTGGAGGAGGGCAAAGAAGCCATTATTCGTGAAAAACTGGCAATTATGCTGGAAATTTTTGAACATTATGATGAAGAACACTACGAAGGAATGGTATCCGGAGTGATTGCCGTTGGCAGTAATTATTGGATGGAATTGTTTCCCGGGATCTTGCCTAAACAACTCGCACCATTTCCGGATTTTTCTGAATATGACCGCAGTGCCCCTGTCGTGCCGTTTGATCTGTTTATTCAAATTCGTGCTGATCGGGCAGATATTTGCCATGCCATTGGTATTGAAGTGTGCGCGTTGTTGGAATCTGATGTTGAATTAGTTGAACAGGTTAAGGGGTTTCGTTTTCTGGATGGACGTGATCTGACTGGCTTTGTTGATGCGGCAGATAATCCCAGAGGGATGAAAAAGTTTGATGTTGCGATTGTCGGCGACGAAGATCCGGAGTTTACCGGTGGTAGCTATATTCATGTGCAACGTTATCAACATAATCTGGAAAAGTGGAATCGTCTGCCAGTTGTTGAACAAGAACAAATTATGGGGCGTACTAAAGCTGAAAATATGCCGTTTTCGACTCATAACCAAGCGCCTTTTTCCCATGCTAAAAAAATAACAATGCAAAATGCACAAGGTCAGCCGATTGAATTGTTGTGCCAAAGTATGCCTTATGGTGATATGAAGGTGCAGGGGCTGTACTTTATTGCTTGTGCTAAAAGTCCTCAGCCGTTTACCGACAGATTACGTAATCGAATTGTGGCTGATGAAAATGGTGACTACGACAAGTTATTGGATTTTACCACGGCCGAAACGGGAGGAGCATTCTTCGCTCCTTCAATTAATTTTATAAAACAACAGGCTAAACGATAAATCGACCTTACCGACAAGGAGAATAAAAATAATGAAAAAGACCTTAATTGCACTGTTAATGAGCAGCGTGTGTACAACTGTATTGGCGGGAGTTCCTTCAGAACAAGCGATAAAAATTGCTCGCGACAATATTATTGTTGATACCCATATTGATGTGCCTTACCGGATTAATCATCAATGGGAAGATGTGACCAAGGCCACAGATAAGGGCGACTTTGATTATCCGCGAGCCGTACATGGAGGGTTAAATGCGCCCTTTATGTCGATTTATATTCCAGCCAGTTATGAAAAGTCCGGTGGTGGGGATGAACTGGCGGACAAATTGATAGATAGTGTTGAAGCAATTGTGGGGCGTGCACCAGATAAATTTGCACTGGCCTATTCTACCGCAGATGTAGAGCAGGCGTTTAAAGAACACAAAATTGCCCTACCAATGGGAATGGAAAATGGCACCCCTGTGGGTGGCAGTATGGATAAATTACGTCATTTCTATGAAAGAGGGATCCGCTACATCACATTAGCTCACTCCCAAAGCAATCATATTGCAGATTCATCTTATGATTTACGTCGTCAATGGCATGGATTGAGTCCGTTTGGTAAAGAGCTGGTGGTGGAGATGAACAAGCTAGGAATTATGGTGGATATTTCTCACGTGTCAGATGATGCCTTTTATCAGGCGGTGGAAATTTCCAAAGCTCCAGTGATTGCATCCCACTCTTCTTTACGTCATTTCACTCCCGGGTTTGAGCGAAATATGGATGACGACATGTTAAAGGCATTAGCTAAGAATGGGGGAGTGATCCAGATTAACTTCGGTTCCAGCTTTGTTTCCGGCATTACTCAGCAATGGAGCAATTTACGCAAGGCAGAAATTAAAAAGCTGGGAATTGAGGACGATAAAGACGCTCGTGAAGCGTTTGATGAAAAATTCAAAAGCAGCAATCCCTACCCTTACGCGAGTCTGGATATGGTGTTAGATCATATTGATTACGTCAAAAATTTGGTGGGGATTGATTATGTCGGGATCGGTTCCGATTTTGATGGTGTCGGAGATTCGTTGCCTCGCGATCTTAAGGATGTGTCTTATTATCCTTATTTAATACAGGGGTTACTGGATCGCGGTTATTCCGAGGAAGACATTAAAAAAGTGTTGAATGGCAATTTGATGCGAGTCTGGAAAAAAGTCGAAAAAGTCGCGTCTGAAATTTAATTCAATCTGACGTCAAAACGCCGGCTATCGCCGGCGTTTTTGTTGGTCAAAGTACCCCTAATTCTTTCAAACGTTCGGTTAAATAACTGTCCGCAGTGTGTCGTTGGGATAAAATTACTTCGGGTTTAGGATGTAAAAATAACGGTAGTGAAATCCGTGATTTGGTCTGATCGGCGCCTTGTGGATTAATCACTCGGTGAGTGGTCGAAGGAAAATATCCTCCAGAGGCTTCTTGCAGCATGTCACCAATATTGACGATTAAATTACCGAAGTCACAGGGGACATCCAACCAGCCACCGTCCTTGCTTTTTACCTGTAAGCCAGGCTCATTAGCGGCAGGTAATACGGTTAAAAGGTTAATATCTTCATGGGCAGCAGCGCGTATCGCATCGGGTTCTTCATTACCTTTCAATGGTGGGTAATGCAGTATTCTTAACAAGGTTTTATCGCTGTTTTCCACCATGCTGGAAAGTGATTGGCTGTATTTGGCCGATACCTCATCGGGTGAATATTTTTCTACCCAGGATAACAATGTTGAAGCCAAATCATTGGCTGCTGCGTAATAGTCAGCCAGTTGCTGACGATATTGTTCCGGACATTGCCCCCAAGGATAAAAATGGAAGTATTCCTTAATATCTTTGATTTTATGGCCTTTGGCCACTTCCGATACACTGGCCGGAAAAAAGCCATCCTGAGTTTTGGGGTCGTAGTGGAAGCGATGTTTTTCTTCACTATCAAAGAAAGTTTGCCAAGTGGAATATATATTATCCACCATGCTTTGCTGGATAGGATGATTTTTTAATACGCCAAATCCAGTTTCGTGCAGAGACTCAACAAACTGCTGAGCTGCGTTATCGGCATTAAAATCAACGGCAACAAGTTTCATAACATATCCTGAATTTTCTATAGGTAAAGCTTAGACAATAATCGACCTAGTAGCATTGATCCTGCTGATAGGTACCGACAAATTAACCTAATTACTATTGCGGTTAGAGGTATAAATAAATACCCGCCAATGCCGCACTCATTAAATTGGCTAACGTGGCCGCCGCTACGGCTTTCAGTCCTAACTGAGCTATATCTTTGCGGCGACTGGGCGCTAAGGCTCCTAATCCCCCCATTAAAATAGCGATGGATGAGAAGTTGGCAAATCCGCACAAAGCAAAGGTGACAATGGCTTGAGTCTGGGCGGATAAAGCTTCTTTATGCTGCATAAAATCCAGATAGGCAACAAATTCATTTACAACTAATTTTTGGCCGATAAAGCTACCGGCAATATTCGCTTCACCCCATGGTACACCTAGTGTCCAGGCTAGTGGTTGAAAAATATAGCCTAAAATCATTTGGAACGATAAGTCATCGTAACCAAATAACCCACCGGCCCAGCCGATAAGGCCATTTAATAGTGCAATCAGTGCCACAAAGGCTAACAGCATCGCCCCTACATTAAGTGCGAGTTGCATACCCGATGCAGCACCACTGGCCGCTGCATCAAATACATTGGTATATTGTTCCGACGAGTCTTCCAGTTCATCAAGTTCATTCTTGGGTTGTTCGGTTTCGGGTAAAATAATTTTCGCCATCAATAGCCCGGCGGGTGCGGCCATAAAGCTGGCGGCCAACAGGTATTTGAGTTCGACTCCCAAACCCGCATAACCGGCCATTACCGAGCCAGCAATGGAAGCTAAACCACCTACCATAATGGCAAATAATTCGGATCGGGTCATATGGGGAATAAAAGGTTTAACGACGAGAGGGGCTTCAGTTTGACCAACAAATATATTGGCTGCGGCCGACATGGATTCGGGGCGACTGGTTCTAAGTACCCATTGCAGAAAACCACCAATCATTCGAATAATCCATGACATGATCCCCAAATAATACAAAACACTGATGAGTGACGAGAAAAACACAATCACCGGTAACACATTAAAGGCGAAAATAAAGCCGATGGATTTATCGCCGACCGGGCCAAATAAAAAGTCTATTCCTTGCTGACTGTATCCCAATACGTTTTTAATCACGTCGGTTAATCCCAGCAGCATTTTGATACCGGGTGGAAAATACAATACAAACGCACCGATAAAAGCTTGTATTGCAAAGGCTCCAATAACGGTACGCCAGTTGATTGCTTTGCGATTATTGGAGAGTAAAAGCGCTAATCCTAGCAGAATGAAAATACCGAGCAGACTTGTCATGTGTTATCCCTGAATTTATTGTAATTATAACTTTGATGCATTGCGGATATGGGCTTTTATCACCTCAAGAGCCGGGCGATTTTTACCCCCCTGAGTCACAACAATATTGGCTTTGTGGCGGCAGGGCTGAATAAATTGATGGTACATCGGTTTGACGGTTTGTTCATACTGCTTGGCAACAGATTCCAAAGAACGTCCCCGTTCAGTTAAATCGCGTTGAATGCGGCGTAATAAACAAATATCTAAAGGCGTATCCATATAGACTTTGAGGTCAAACAACGGAATTAATTCTGGTGATGCTAATAACAGAATTCCCTCAACCACGATAATTTTCTGTGGTGTCACTTCGGTTTGCTTATTTAACCTTGTATGAGTCTTAAAACAATATTCGGGATATTGAATGGATTGGCCTTCTTTTAACAGGCGCAAATGCTCAGCGAGTAATTCATGTTCAAAAGCTTGTGGATGGTCATAATTATTTTGCTCACGTTGTGACATGGATAAGTGAGTCTGGTCGCGATAATAATGATCTTCGCATAAAACCAATACATCAGTATTAAACTGACGCAGTTCTTCGCACAAGGTGGCAGTAAATAATGACTTGCCTGACCCTGATGCACCGGAAATAGCAATTATATGAGGTAATGACATAGCTAGAAATGTGAAAGATTAATCGATACACAGGTTACCAGCGGTACTGAAAAAAGCCAGCATTGAAGGGCAATTTAAGCGCAATTAGCTTTACGTAAGGCTGTTTATTTACCGATAAACTCCAAATCGTCTTCGCTAAGTGTTTCGAGCGCATAATTGTGTAGTTTGGAACGGGAACCCTCGCCTTGGGCCTTGGGAGGGTAATAGGGATTTTTCAAATCAGGACATTCTTTATAGACATCATCTAGCGCCGCTCTAATTTCACTGAGCATTTTATCCAGATTGGAACTGAAATCGGGGCGCTTACGGATAGTGTGTCCTAACTCTATCAGTCTGTAAAAGTAACGATTAGCCAACTCGAGTAATTCTACGGGGAGATTTTTATTGTGATTAAGCGCGGCGTTGTCATATTTCAAACAGTAGTCGAGCAATGCAATATAAAAACAAAATGGCTTATTGGATAGTTGCACGGTGCGGTGATCAACACTATTCGACAAGGTACGCTCATGCAAATTAATCATTAGCTTGGGTTTAGGTTGAGCCATCTCTTCACTTGGAGTCGTCTTTTTACCCCACGCTCGAAGTTGTTGCCGAGACAAGAAAACCAATAACAAACTAGCCAGTAGTGGATATACAGACAAACTGTTAAAAATCGAGAAAGGTAAAATTAGTAACTGAATGTCCGTTTGGCTTTGTGGTGTTACCAGTTTTTTTATACTGAGTTGTCCCGTAGGTAGTTGATCCGTGACATTAATACCTTGTATTGATTGAACTCTGACGGGAATGTTCTGTTCGATAGCCTGTTGATTGAGGTCGTGCATATAGCTTTGTACAGACGGTTTATTGGCGACTTGTTTCATTGTGCTATTGGCTAACTGTAACCAGGGCAAATCAAGGGCGATACGTTGTTGCAGATTTAGACTCACCCATTGCGAATAATGTTGGTAGCGCACATACGAGGATAATGAAAAAGTAATTTGGAATGCCAGAAAACTAATGATCAAAGCGCAGGTAAAACGTAAATAATATCGTTTAATGGGCTGCATTAGCGTTCCCCTTGCACTGCGGAACTAACTGTAACTGACTGAAATAACTGTGGCTCTGTTGATGTGCTAACTCAAGCAACACTTGCTGAACCGCGCAGTACAGATCAATATTTTTAGTTTCCATTTTCATATACCACTTGGAGCCTTTAATTGTCTCGTCAATGGGGGTGATATAGTTTTTTAATAAGATTGATTCATCATTCTTCTGCCAGTAACTGGAAATAATATCGACCTGTCCGGAAGTGAGTAAATGCCTTAACTCTGAATGGGAGTTAGCATAAGTAATACGCATATTATCTGGTGATAAATTAAGTGATTTGAGCATTCTAATCGGGATGATATGCCCGGATCGACTAGTGGGATAATCCACAAGACCTAGATGTTTGCCGAGTAAATATTCCTTGGTAATTTGAGGTTTTTCACGCATCGCGATCAAATAAGCGGAATAATCTGGATAAGAGGCAACTTCCTCATAACCGTAGGTTGATTCAGCCTTAATAGCATCCATCATATTTTGTTTAACTTGCGCCAAATCGGCAATGCCTTTACCCACAAATTGTAATACTTGATTATCACCACTATCCCAGTAAACCGTGACCTGGCCGAATTGTTTAGATACAACAGGATTGTCACATAATGCAGGTGCAAGTTTTTTAGCCGCAAACTCCGCATTAATATAAACCGCAAATTCACGTTGATTACTTGTACTTTGGGTAGTGCAAGTGGCGAAGTGCTGAATGATTGATTTAAAACTGGGATCAGAATCAGTTTGATTGATACTTCCTGCACACCACACCATGATCAATAGCACGAATCCCATGACTAAAATTGAGGTTTTGGAATACAGTAAATGAGCGATGGGAATTAGTTCCGTTCTGATACTTAAGTAAGAATAGCTATTTGAACAATTAAACTTACTTATTGCAATAGGTAATCTTATTTGAGTCGCGTAAGATATTGATATTAAACATATATTAACAAGAAGTTATGAATATTATTAAGGCCTTCCTGTTTTTCTTGAAGAGCGCAAGATTTACCAAGCAGAATTAAAGTACGTGAACAGAAAATGTACTATTATTTTAGGTGTTTTGTTTTATTTAGCTGTAAATAATTAACGAAATATATCTGTAATAAATAAACTATAAAGTCGTAAAGACACACTCAACACTTAGGAAGACAACATGATACACAAGTCAAAACTAACGCGTATTGCTGCGGCAATTGCCTTGTCAGTAGCAATGGGCACGAGTAATACGGTTTTTGCTGCTGATACTACATCATCAGTACGCGGAACTATTTTAGGTCCTAACGGCCAACCTGCTGCAAATACCAAAATTATACTTATTCATCAGCCTTCAGGAACGGTTACAGAAGTAACAACTAACGAAACCGGGGCCTTTAGTGCAGCAGGTTTACGTGTCGGTGGACCTTACCAAGTCGTTATCGATTCTGATAAATATCAAGATCAAACTAAAGAAAACGTATTCCTGCAATTAGGCCAAACCATGCGTCTGAATGAGCAACTGGGCAATGCTGAGAATATGGAAAATATTACCGTAACTGGTAGTGCTGGCGCGTTTTCTATTAATTCTGGTAGCGCAAGTGTGTTTGGTGCAGATTCAATTGCCAATAGCCCTTCGTTTGATCGTGATTTAAAAGACGTATTGCGTCAAAATCCGTTGGCTACTTCCCTAGGTGGCGACGATAATGCCTTCTCGGTTGCTGGTTCTAACCCACGTTTTAATAGTCTTAATGTGGATGGTGTTGGCCTTAACGATGATTTCGGCCTTAACGGTAATGGTTACCCCACTCAACGTTCACCGATTTCACTTGATGCGATTGATCAAATCTCTATTGATACCAATCCTTATGACGCTAAGTTTGGTGGTTTTAGTGGCGCTCGTATTAATGCGGTCACCAAGTCAGGTACCAATGAATTTCATGGTGGAGTTTTCTATGATAAAACTTCCGACAGTTGGGCGGGTGACTACGACACTAATAGCTCAAAAGACAATGAGGTTAAAGGCGTTAAGAGTGATACTTGGGGCGCTCATTTAGGTGGCCCGATCATCAAAGATAAATTGTTTTTCTTTGCCAACTATGAGTCTTTCGAAAAACCTATTATTTCAAATTATGGGCCTGAAGGTAGTGGAACGCCTTTAACAACTGATTTTACCGTTGAGCAATTAAATCAAGTCGCGCAGATTGCTAAAGATCGCTATGGCATTGATGATATTGGTGGTTGGGAAGGTAGTCCAAAAGAAGAAGATGAAAAAATCCTACTTAAACTAGATTGGAATATTAATGATGACCATCGTGCATCGTTTACATTCAACCGTGATGAAAGTAATGATCTTCGTAACCTTACTAGCAGCAGCAGTACCTTAAATACGTCGACCAACTGGTATAATTATCAACAGAATATGGATTCCTATGCAATGCATCTTTATTCTGACTGGAACAACGATTTCTCTACCGAGTTTGCCGTTTCCTATAAAGATGTTGAATCCATTTCCGGTGTTGCCACTCGCGATTTTGGTAAAGTGTCTATTGACCGCGCTCTGACTTTTGGGCCAGATAATTATCGTCATGCCAATGCGTTGGAAACTAAAACGTGGCGTGCCAATTTAGACGGTGAATATTTATTGGGTGACCATAAGTTGGGCTTTGGTTTCCAATATGAAAGAAATGATATCTTTAACATGTTCGCCGAAGCGACATTAGGTAGCTGGACATTTGATAGCATTGAAGATTTTGCTGCGGGTAACGGTGAGCTTTTCTACGGTAATGCGCCTTCTAACAATCAAGAAGATACCGCTGCCTCTTTGGTAATGGGAACTTATTCTCTTTATATGCAGGATGATTGGGCGCTTAGTTCCGACATCGACTTGTCTTATGGTCTACGCTATGAACGGATCTTTTCTAAAGATAAGCCTGGATACAATCCGCAATTCGTAAATCGTTATGGTTATGATAACCAAGAAAATCTGGACGGTAACGATATTTGGTTACCTCGAGTGGGTATTACTTGGTATGCTAATGATGCATTGACCGTACATGGTGGTGTGGGTCTATTTAGTGGTGGTAAGCCCAATGTGTGGATTTCCAACTCTTATAGTAAAAGTGGTATTAATTACGTAACCAACACCAAATCTTATGAAGATGTAACGTCTCTTGTCGTACCACAAGATATGAAAGACTCATTAGCAAATGTTACTGCTGATGGTGAAACGGATGTTATTGACTCTAATTTCACTCAACCTTCTGAATGGCGTTACAGTGTAGGCTTTGATTATCAGTTTGATATTCCGAGCTTTGGCGACCAATGGAAATGGTCTGCTGAATACATCTATGTGGATAAGCAAGATTCTTTAGCGTGGCGTGATCTAAATCGTAAACCTAGCGGTGAAACGACACTTGATGGTCGCATTATTTATGAGCCAGTCGATGCCACTAGTTCTGACCATTACGATATATTGTTAACAAATGCAGATAAGGATGGTCATTCCAACGTTATTACCACTAGCTTAAGTAAAGATTGGGATAGCGGTTTTAGCATGACAGTATCTTATACCAATCAGGATGTGATTGATGGTAATACAGGTACTAGTTCACAAGCGGCATCTAACTATAAATATGATGTAGTTGAAAACCGTAATGTGGATTTACTGGGTACCGGTAACTACGAAATAAAACATAGCTTGAAGTTGGCCTTAGGTTACACTCAGGAATTCTTCGATGGTTACGCAACTCGTATGAATTTATTCTATGAGCGCCGTTCTGGACGTCCTTATGGTTGGGTAATGGGAACTTATCGCAACGGTTATTTAGGCGATCAGGATTACTTGTCTAAATACAATGCATATACTCCGTATATTCCTTCAGGTGCCGATGATCCAAACGTTGTATATGACGGTATAACTTATCAGGAATTTATGGATGACTATGTTATTCCTGCTGGTCTAGAAGGTTATGCTGGTGGTTACGTTCCGAAAAATGCATCAGTACGTCCTTGGGTGACGACGATGGATTTCTCAATTCAGCAAGATATCCCTGGTTTCATGGACGGTGATAAGGGTACATTAACTTTCACCATTAAAAACCTGGCTAACCTGTTAAACAAAGATTGGGGCCATGTTTATAATCCAACTGATGGCGATTACAACAAAGAATTCGCTAACGCTGATTGGAATGAAAATGGTCAAATCGAATACAGCGCTAACAGCCGTTCTAAGATTGGACCAACTGACGCTGACGTTAGTTCTTACAAAATCGAAGGTGACGAGTCTGTTTGGTATATCAAAGTAGGTGTTAGATACACTTTCTAATGTAATCTTAATCTCTTGTTTTAAAAGCCGGCAATCGCCGGCTTTTTATTTTAGAGTAGGGAATATTGTTAACCTATATTCAATGATTAATATTGTTTAAGAATCCGAGAAATCATGATGAGAAAATTATTATTCGTTTGGGGATGCTTAATGCTATCAAGCAATGCGCTGGCGGTTATATCATTAAAAGTGGCAACGTTTAATGTCAGTATGGAGGCCACCAATTATGTTGAGCGTGGTCAGGCGGTCTCTGGAAATGAATTATTTGAATTGCTAGCTAGTGGTAACAATCAGCAAATCAAGAATATAGCAGCGATTATTCAACGAGTCAGACCAGATATTATTTTGCTGAATGAGTTTGATTACACGCCGGATCCGGATAAAGGCGTCAAAGCTTTTATTCACAACTACCTTAATATTGCCCAGCCAGGATCCGAGTCAATTGATTATCCCTATTTTTATGTAGCACCCGTGAATACCGGGGTCGATAGTGGGGGCGATCTGGATCGTGATGGCAAAAAAACGGGCGTTAAAGGTGATGCATTTGGCTTTGGCTTTTACCCCGGGCATTTCGGTATGGTATTACTGAGTCGTTATCCGATAGATAAAACAGCGGTACGTACTTTTCAACATTTCTTATGGAAAGACATGCCTGATAATTTGATGGTCAAAACCGTTGATGCCGAGGGACAGCCTTGGTATTTGCCGGAAACCCAGAAAATCATGCGGTTATCGTCTAAATCCCATTGGGATATACCGGTAAAGATTGAGGGGCAAACGGTTCACATTTTAGCCAGTCATCCCACTCCGCCGGTATTTGACGGGCCTGAAGATCGTAATGGTAAACGTAATCATGATGAAGTACGTTTCTGGGTGGACTATTTAGGTAGCAAATATGACCCAGCCTATATCTATGACGATAACGGTCATAAGGGCGGTTTCAAAGGTCAACGTTTTGTATTGTTGGGCGATATGAATTCATCTTTACCGGAAGGCGATTCCCATAAAGGGGCGATTGCAAGCTTATTAACCCATCCTAAAGTGAATGGTCGGGCAATACCTCACAGCCAAGGTGGTCAGCAACATACACCGGATAATCCGTTGGCGAGTACTCATACTGCTGGATGGCGTATGCGAGCTGATTACGTTTTACCTTCCGAACAAGGCCTTAAAGTAATCGATAGTGGTATTTTTTGGCCAGTCACTGATGATCCGGATTACGACTTAATTAAAGATCGTAATAGTTCGTCGGATCATCGTTTGGTTTGGCTAGATTTGGAAATTAAATAAATTTACGCCGTGCATACCCAAAATCATTGGAATTGCACGGCAGCGGCAACTGAATGCAGTTAACAAACCTACAGTATCAAGGATGAAGGGAATTAAACGTTATCAAACAGGCCTTCAACCAGTTTAAGTGTCGCTTCAATATTGGTGACATCAGCCGGGGCGATAAAAATGGTATCGTCACCGGCAATAGTACCTAATACCCCATCGGCCGGGCTGAGGGAATCTAATAAACGGGCAATCAGTTGGGCCGCACCGGGACTGGTACGAATAATCACCATCACATTATTGTGTACAATATCCAGCACAAGTTGTTTAAGCGGGCTTTTAGCGGTGGGCATCCCAAACTCAGGTGGTAAGCAGTAAACCATTTGTCCTTTGGCATTACGTGCTCGAACCGCGCCATATTTGCTTAATAGACGAGATATTTTGGACTGGCTAATGTTATCAAAGCCTAAGTCATTTAAAGCGGCGGCAATTTCACCTTGAGAGCCAAATTTTTCGTCCTTTAATATTTCTTTAAAGGCTTTGATGACTTCGTCTTTAGGTTGCGACATTTATATTCCTTTCATTATTTTGTAGCCTATTCTGCACAAAGAGTTGAAATTTCGCAATTTGAACCTATTTACTTAACTAGCAAATTTAAAGTAAGTGTCATTACCTCTTTCACATACTTAATCACTAATGTGCAAATATATTTAACTTTTCGTACGGTTGTAGTAACTTTGCAGCCCGCAAAATACTTGAATCACAGGAGAATACAATGAAAGTCGTCGTTTTAGGTGCAGCTGGTGGTATCGGTCAGGCACTATCCCTTTTATTAAAAACCCAGCTTCCAGCGGGTACTGAATTGTCTTTATACGATGTTGCCCCTGTGGTACCGGGTGTAGCGGTTGATTTAAGCCATATCCCTACCGACGTTAAGGTTAAAGGTTATGGAAAAGATGATTTAGCGCAAGCGCTAGAAGGCGCTAGTATCGTGCTTATTCCTGCTGGTGTACCTAGAAAGCCAGGTATGGATCGTTCAGATTTATTTAATATTAATGCCGGTATCGTAAAGAATTTAGTTGATGCTATTGCAGACAACTGCCCGGAAGCATGTACTTGTATTATTACCAATCCGGTTAACACTACCGTTGCGATTGCTGCGGAAGCATTAAAAGCTAAAGGTGTGTACAACAAAAACAAATTGTTTGGTGTGACGACGTTGGATGTCATCCGTTCTGAAACTTTTGTTGCAGAATTAAAAGGTCTAAATGCGGCAAATGTGCACGTTCCTGTTATTGGCGGTCACTCTGGTACGACTATTTTACCTTTGCTATCTCAGGTAGAAGGTGTGAGCTTCACTGATGAAGAAGTGGCGAGCTTGACTCACCGTATCCAGAATGCGGGTACTGAAGTGGTTGAAGCCAAAGCTGGTGGCGGATCGGCTACCTTGTCGATGGGCCAGGCAGCGGCACGTTTCTGTTTATCCTTAGTTGCCGCCATGAAAGGCGATAACGTGGTTGAATATACTTACGTACAAGTTGATGACTCCGATGATGCAGCATTTTTCTCCCATCCTGTGCGTTTAGGTGCTAACGGTGTAGAAGAGATTTTACCTTATGGTGAGCTAAGTGCTTACGAGCAAAAAGCCAAAGACGATATGTTGGAAGGATTACGCGGCGATATTAAAATCGGTGTGGAATTTGTAAACGGTAAATAAGTTATTGTTAAACAGGTTTAGCCTGTTTCAAACAAGTAAAAAACCAGCCTTGCGGCTGGTTTTTTTATGTCAAATTGCTATTCAATTAGTTTGTTTCTATCTAACATATTTGTCGATATAGGGCTTGATTTGCTCCGCCCAGATTTTATACCCATCGGCATTGGGATGAAGTAAGTCCGGCATTATTTCTTTGCTTAATGTGCCGTCATCAGCCAGAAAATGCTGGTTAATATTAACGAATATTGCGTTGTGTAGAACTGCCAGCTGTTTGAGCAATTTGTTGGTTTGCTGATTATTCTGACGCAGCTTATCGTCCTGATCCGGCCCTCGCGGAAAAATCGCCAACAGTAATACTTTGGTGTTCGGCAAGCGCTCTGTTAGCTCAGTAAGGATATGCTCAACTCCAGCGGCAATACTGGCCGGACTATCCAGACGATGACCGGTATTATTGGTGCCGATCATCATAATGGCTAATTTAGGGTTGATGCCGTCCACTTCATGATGCTGTAAACGCCATAATACGTTTTCGGTACGATCACCACTGAAGCCAATGTTCATGGTATTGATGTCGCCAAAGTATTGTTGCCAAACTTCCTTGCCGGTGTTTTCCCAGCCATGGGTAATGGAATCCCCTATCAGTAATAAATCTGCTTCGCCTAATTTGGCTTGTGCCAGTTTTTCCTGATGGCGGGGCATCCACCAGTCTACCGACCAATATTCGTTCAACGTGTCAGGAGTAATCGCCAGTTTGTCCCGCTCCGGACAATCGAAATTACCTTTTCCAGTGACATTAAAACGGATATTGGCAATGCTAAGCTGTCCCTGGCCACCGGTTTCCAAATTGAAAGGATGGTTAACCTTACCAAACGTGGCGCCCTGTTTAGTAAAACATTGCATGGGAATGGACAAATGCTGCCAGCCTTTGCCTTCAGCTTGTTGTGCCCATTCACGCAAACGCACTTTAGAATCACAGTCGTCACCGCAACTGATGCTTAGATCTAGTGCTGTCTTGGCAAAGTCCTCAATGCGAATATCAAATTCGACAGTGCCATTAGCCAAAAATGGGGATAAATCCAGCGGCTTTCCACCTTCAAAATACAAGCTGTAAAACCAGGAGTCTTTAAAGCTGAACGTCAGGGCATCTTCCTGTACGTCTTTATCTGAGGTGATCAGCTTGGCTGTTCCATCGGTCAATTCGGCAAAGGCACCACTGAATATCTGATTCTTGTCCGAATTCTTGATAAAGGCATGCCAGGGTTCCAGTGGTCGCGCATTATATAGTGCAATATCCTGTGGTTGATCCGATGCGACTCCCTCTAGTTTCTCCGCTAAGGTAGCCAGTTCACCGTTGTCCTGATACGTCAGGCCGTAACCGTAGGCAAATAAGGGATCATAATCCTTATCACCGATATTGAGTTGATCTTGTAGTGGTGATTTAGGCCACGAGAAAGACAGCTTGCCACTAAAGTCATAGAGCGGCTGGCCGGTTTTATCGGCAAACAGTACATCTGCCACGCCAGCCCCTTCACTACCGGGTAACCAGGCGGCGACAAAAGCATCTGAGGCGTTAAGTTCCGGATTAACCCATAAAGGACGGCCGGAAATAAATACCGACACCACCGGAATATTTTGTGCTTTAAGGGATTTGAGTAGCGCCAGACTTTGCTTGTTTCCCGGTTCAAATTCCAGCGTATTGATATCGCCTTGTCCTTCGGCATAGGGGTCTTCACCAAAAACCACTATGGCGACATCCGGTTTTTGTTCAAACGTGCCATCAACAGACAATATGGCTGTGCTACCAGCGGCTTTAGCCGCTTGTTCAATGCCTTGATAAATGCTGGTCGCTCCCGGGAAATCACTGTTTTTACTGCCGGTACCTTGCCAACTGACACTCCATCCACCGGATTGTTTGCCAATGTTATCAGCATGATCGCCCGCTACCAGAATGCGTTGTCCTGATTTTAACGGCAGAATATGCTGGCTATTCTTGAGCAACACCAGCGATTCGCGCACGGCTTGTCGCGCTACCAGCCTATGTGCATCAGCACCAATTAGCTGATTCTTCCCACCTAATTGGCGCTCTGAAGGTTTTTTGCCATCGAATAATCCCAAATGCTTTTTAACCAGTAAAATACGTGTTACCGCATCGTCGAGTCTTGCCATGGGGATCTCACCGGCATTCACCTGTGCCAGTGTTTTGCTGTACATGCTTTTCCAGTCGTAGGGCACCATATACAAATCCAGTCCCGCATTCATCGATTGCGCACAGCTGTCATTGGTACAATTGGGCACTTGACCATGTCCGTTCCAGTCACCCACAATTAAACCGTCAAAGCCCATTCTGGTTTTGAGTACGTCAGTGAGTAAATAGTGATTGCCGTGCATTTTTTTACCATTCCAGGAGGAAAAACTGGCCATTACTGATTGCACACCGGCTTTGATCGCTTCGGGATAACCCGCGTTATGGATAGAAACCAGTTCGGCTTCGGATAGTTGCGCATTACCCTGATCGTCACCACCAAGGGTGCCCCCATCGGCTAAAAAGTGTTTGGCTGTCGCCGCGACATGACTCTCATCCAGAAACGCATCACTGCCAGGTGAGCCTTGTAAACCCAGTACCATCTGGCTGGCGTATTGGGCGACTAATTCAGGATTTTCCGAGTAGCTTTCGTAAGTGCGCCCCCAGCGGTCATTACGAGCCACGGCTAAAGTCGGTGCAAACACCCATTCAATTCCCGTGGCACGCACTTCGCGGGCAGTGACTTCGCCAATTTTGCGGATTAGATCCGGATCATGTGTCGCGCCCAAACCAATGTTATGCGGGAATATGGTTGCGCCTTTAACATTGTTGTGTCCGTGCACGGCATCGGTGCCCCAGAAAATCGGAATACCGGTGCGACCGTTTTTGTCATCGATGGACGCTTGGTAATATTGATCAGCAAAAGCGGCCCAGTCAGATGCAGTAGCATTGCTATTACGATTCGGTACTGAACCACCGCCATTTAGTATTGAACCGATATGATACTGACGTGCTTCGTCAGGACTGATAGTCTGGATCTCGGCCTGTAATACCTGACCGACTTTTTCTTCCACCGTCATTTTTGCAACCAAATCGGTCACAAACGCGCGATCGCCCTGATTGTCCTCCATCGGTGAGTGGACACTAGGCCATAAACTAGCACTTGAACGGTTTTCTTCGGTATTCTCGGAACTGGCGCAGCTGCTCAGAAGTACAGCACTCAAGGCTGCACTGAGCAAAGTCGTTAAGATGGTTTTGCGATGATGGGGCATACTTGTCGTCCTGCTAAATGGGTAAACTCAAAGCCAATTAATAACAACTATTTAACATTTTTCCACAGCGTTATTGCTTTGTGCTATTACGAATTTTTAATAAAAGGATCGACAATATTAACGCTCCAGGCGAGGTTAATATTGCCGAATAAAGATCATTCCTACTATTTTTGACGTGAAATAATGAGCTTGCTGCCATGGTAGACAACACTCTGTTGTGCGGTGACGTCCAGTTTGGATGGGCGATCCGCACTTTTGTTACCATCAAACCAATGGATATGGAAAGTGCGTTGTTGAACCATGCCTTCATACGTTCCCTGACGTTCGTCGATAGTCAACGTACCGGTAGCATCATCATAGTGGATCGGAATCGCGCTTAGCTCACCCTGCTCATAGTCGTAGGTTTTGCCATCATCGTTATATAAGGTGTAGTGGCCGTCGGCACCGGTATACACATTGAGCGTGATAGGCGCATCAAGCTTTTCATATACGTACTGGATGTCTGGCCCGCTGGGTACGATGGAGCCAGCTTTAACAAATAGAGGCATTTGCGTAAGTGGTGCGTCGGCTTTTATGGTCTGCCCGCCTTGATATTTTTTACCGCTGTTAAAGTCATACCAGTCGGCGCCTTTAGGCAGATACACATCACGACTGCGAGCGCCCATTTCATATACGGGATTAACTAAAAATGCCGGACCGAACATATATTCGTCATTCAGGTTAATTGCGGTTTTGTCTTCGGGGAAATCCATCACCAACCCGCGCATCAGCGTACCGTCTTGCTGGTTCATCTTGATGGCTTCACTGTAGATATAGGGCATCAGGTGATAACGTAGTTTGGTGTAATAAACCAGATTGTCATATACCTCGGATCCCTCATCCGCCAGGTTATAAATTTCACGATAAGGATTCTGGCCATGGGAGCGGAAAATCGGTACAAAAGCGCCAAACTGGAACCAGCGAAGATTTAATTCCTGCCATTCCGGTATTAGCTCTTTTGCCATGCCGGAATAGTGACCGACGATGCCATCTGCAGAATAGCGATATTTATCTTCCGGAGTAAAACCGCCAATATCAAAAGTCCAGTTAGGCATACCGGACAAGCCGACGCTGATTCCGGCAGCGATTTGTTCACGTAAATTTGACCAACGTGGCACGGTATCACCACTCCAAATGGCGGCACCAGCGCGTTGAATGCCACCAAAACCGGAACGGGTCAGGATGAAGGCGCGCTTGTCCGGATCCGTCTGGCGTTCGCCTTTGTAAACTCCTTCTGCATTAGGTAGCGCATAGGAATTAAAATATTCCGCGCCAGAGCCCACTGACAGCGGACTCATGATTTCCTTGCGCTTACGGAAGGACAGGTTGGAATGAATATCCGGCTCCGATGCATCCAGCCACCAGGCATCGAAACCCAGCACATTTAGATTCTCTTTAATTTGACGCCAGAAAATTTGCTGGGCTTCTTGCGGGTAGGGGTCATAGAAACCGTTTTCATAACCGGGCCCAATCCAGTCTAGATTATGTTCCTGCTCGACGTTTTTACTTAGCATATAGCCTTTGGCGTCAAGCTCTTTGTAGTTATCAGTAGTGGGATAAAACTTGGGCCATACCGAGATCATGATATTGGCATTGAGTTTATGCACTTCATCGACCATTTTTTTCGGATCGGGGAAATGCTGCGGATCAAATTTATGGCTACCCCAGGCATCTTGTGGCCAGTAAGACCAGTCCAGTACGATGTTATCCAGTGGAATTTCACGTTTGCGGTACTCTTTAACCACATCAACCAGTTCATCCTGATTCATATAGCGTTCGCGACTTTGCCAGAAACCGTACACCCACTTAGGCAGCATCACCGCTTTACCTGTGAGCTGGCGATAGCCTGAAATCACATCGTCGGTGTCTTTACCGGCGACAAAATAATAGTCGATAGCCTTGCCGGTTTCCGAGGCAAAAGACAATGAATATTGCTCGTCATGGGGCAGGGGATCGTTATGCAGCAAACGGAAATAGCCACCATGGGATTGCCAGTCAATTTTTATTGGTGTTTTTTGTCCGGCAGTCAGTTCAATTTCGGTGTTGTGATACCAGGGATTCCAGTTCATCCGCCAACGGTTTAGCAGTTCTTTACCGTCAATACTAAGTTTGGCGTAGTCGCTGCTATACATACGGAATTTATGCACACCACTGGTTTTGGCTTCAATCGAACCTTCCCATACCACATGGGGGTTTTTAACCTCCCCTAGCTCTTTTGGAAAAGGGAATTCCCGCACACTATTATTAGCTAAAAACTGGTAATTGGGATCGGCTTCTACCCGGCTGAATATCAGTTTGTCCCCGTCGTAGTAGTTGGCTGTCAGACCACCTTTGTTGCCATCTGCGTCATAAAGCACCAAATCGGCATTCAACGGTTTGGACTTTTCCGGGTCACCAAACTGGGTTACCGAAGCGTTATCCCAAAGCACACCATAATTGCGGGTTGAGACTACAAATGGAATGGTAATTTCAAGATTGTAGGTGGTCAGTTCCACATTTTCGCCAGCATAGTTGGCTTGACCATTCTGATGTTGGCCCAAACCGAAAAATCCTTCATCGGTGCCCTTGTTCCATTGCTGGCGGACCGTAAATGAATCGGCGTCCGGCTTGATCGGATCTTCGGTGACCGGACCAAAGTGGCCACGGTCAGTTTCAGCCAGTAATGTTTTGCCTTGCGCATCTTTAAAATTAACTGTGCCATCAAGCAAAGAAACTTCAGCACTAATCTGAGCGGTTTTTAGCAGTACTTTCTCACCTTGCTGTGTGACCTTAAAATCTGCATCGGGTTTGGCGGTTACCATTAGGCTGTCCGGCACCACCGATAGATCGTCACCGGGCAAAGCCGTCACATGAATGATCTTGTCGCTGATAACTTGCAGTCGAACCTTGTCGGCACTGCTTTCGGCCAAAGTGACAATAATCCCGTTATCAGTCTGTTCAAACTGACCCAGCTGTTTTTGGCTGGTGATATTTGATGTTGATTGTTCTGGGCCGGAATTGCAGGCTTGCAACAGTGCCAAAGGGATGAGCCCTAAGGCAAAATTACGGCCTAATGTACGAGTGAGTGTCATGTTTTTCTCCATTAAATATTAGTGCTAGATAGCTGGAATCCTGCTAACTAGCCAAACCTACTTTATGGCTGATAGGTCGCCATTTTGATTTTTAAAATATGCGGTCGGGAGGTAAAATTTAGCCCCCAATCGGTTTGATCGCCATTCCAGACCCGTTCAAATATCCATTGATCATTTTCAAAGTGACCTTCTTCTACCCGTTCAATCATAAACTGCTGATCTTTTAGTTCATCTGAGGTAGAGAAACTGACCCGGGCACGATAGGCGGTGACCAGATATTCGTTATCTGATAATTTGGCTATTAGCGCGCCACCGGAAGCAGGATCATTCCCCACCGGTGGATCGATCCAGAACATTTTGCGTCCATAGGTGACTTCGGCGTTCCACAATCCCAAATCCAGATGTTGGGTTAATTTAGCCGGATCGACTTCTGCCGTTTTTTGTTCATCGCTGGCATTCGCATTCCACACTTGCTGTTTTTCGCTATAGGTATCATAAGGTTCTGATACCCCCCAGACTTCACCTTCGTAACTGAGTTTGGCCCATACCGATGCCCAGGGTGCCATTAACCGGTAGTTTTCGGCAAAGGGGGCGATGGTGTCATCATTGACCTGTTTGGCACCTAATGGGTAGTTGGCATAATCGGTGTAATCCATACCAAAAGGGGCAAAGCCGATGCCTTGCTGACCCAAAGTAGAAAAGAAATAACGGGCGTAGGGTTGGTCATTGCCAATTTCGGATACAAACAACGGATTGTCGTCACGGGAATATAAGTCCAGTACCTTGGTTACTGTTTTGTGATCGCGAAAGTAAATATCCGGGGTAATCATGTCGACATGGGGGGCGGCAATTTTCCACAGATCCAGTACGTTATCGGTAGGTCCACCCATGGAATAGCCGTCACCGGGATGTACCGGATGACGCAAGGCGACATTCACATTAACCGGTAAATTCTTAATCGCTTTACCGGCTGCCGCAATTTCATCCACATAACGGCCAATAAACCAGGCATGGAAAAACTCGTCGGCGTCGGAGCCGAAAACGTCAGACCAACTGCCGGGTTGTTTGCCCAGTCCTTTAATCAGCTCGTCCGGCACTGGCTGATTAAATTTGGCTTGTGCAGCGGCTGAAAAATCCCGTTTGGCACCGTAGGTACCTACTTCATTTTCCACCTGCAGCATTATCACCGTATGTTGTGGATCGTTAGCCTTGAGATATTTGACCAACTGTAGATAAGCTTTTTTATCGGCCTCAAGAGTATTACGACTTATGGGGGACAGCGAATTCAGAGTCTCGCCGTCTTTTTTAATCACCCGTGGGAAGCGTTTATTGTCCAGCTTGACCCAAGCTGGCGCGTAGTGGGGGGCGTTATTTTTCCAGGTGGCGAACCATAACAGATTGAGTCTGACTCCTTTGTCTCTGGCCTGTTGCAATAAAGCATCCAGATAACTGAAATCGAACTGGCCTTCCATCGGCTCTATTTGCTCCCAGGCCACCGGAATACTCAGTGTATTGGCGTGCATTTTATTGATTACCGGCCACACATCCGCCAGAGCCGCCGGGTAATTGGCCGAGTTATTTGCTTGTGCTCCCAAAATAAGAAAAGGCTTGCCGTCTACCATCAAGGCATGTTTGCCTTTTTTAGTGACCACCTCAGGTAATGGATGTTGTTGGCTGACAATCGGATCCCCTGCCGAGATACTACAACCGGGTAAGATAGTCAGTGGTAACAGCATGAAAAACAAAATCTTAACGAGCTTTGGTGTGCTGAAATGCTGATTGTGGATCTGCATGAACAATGATTCCTGCGATGTTGGTGGTTGACTAAAATAGTCAGCAAAACAATCTGGAAAACTCAGATAAGTTTTATACAGAATGCCAGTCGAATTAAATATATTACTGATCAAGCTGGGTGACTTTATCGTTTAGCAAAGCCAAAATTTGCCCTTGGGTAAAATCGACGGGGTAGGCAAAAAGGTACCAATTTGCCTCAATCTGATTGGTATCCCCGGGGGCTAAATTCATGAACGGACTATGCAGTTCCATTTCGATCAGACTTTGTTGCATGTCTTCCTCAACGTAACTGGCATAAAGCTCAACTTGGGCTTGGTCAGGGTGAATGTTGCCTTTTGCAACCAAAGGAAACTGGACGATAAATAGTTGCCCATGTCGATAGCCCGCCATCCAACCCTGTTGCGGTTGAATAAACAGCTTGCCCTGATTGGCTGACTTTTGCCGATCAAATCGAGCGCTGTCCAGAATAAGATAGTGATTCCTATATTCATAGGTAATCGGGCCGGTATGCTCATTCTCAAAGGAGGTGAGCCGAATATCTTGCTGTGCAGCGGGTACGATGACTTGTGTACCGATATCGACCCGGGTATTAAACCATAAGTCCCACGCCTGATTCTGTTGACTAATATTTTCGCCGGTAGCAATTAACCGAACTTGATTAGGATTAGCCGGATCGAGCGAAAAACGTTTATTAATTTGCATACCGGAAATAGGGCTTTTTATTCCTTCCAAATCAAGTTCGGTTGAGTTCTGCCTAGTGATTTTATTGTCTGCATAAATAATATAGGGGTCGGGCGGCCACACAGCTGATGCTTGATAACGTTGCAAATTAAGTTGTTGTTTGCGCCACCATTGACTTTGTGGGCCGATCCAGACGATATGACCCAAATAACTAATATTGTTGGCGGTGGCAGTTACCCTGGGTTGAACATGTTGAATATATGGACTGCCCACGTTTATAAAATTTTCTTTACCTTTAAGGTTAAAGCCGATAACCCGTCCGCCCACCGCCGGAGTAACGTGTAATTCAAGCTGTTTATTGTCTAAGATGATCTGGGTAAAACTATCCGCGTTAATTCCAACAGAAAGCAAACTTAACAGCAGCCAGCTCAAATTTGTCCATCTCATAATCTATTCCGATTTAGATTGAATTATGTATAAAGAGAAGTTAACAAATTGATAACATTATGGTGTTGAGATGTCGATGTACGAATTTATATAACGTGGTTATGAATATTGAACCGTGACGGCGAAGATAAGATGAACAGAGTCAAGCATCCATGCTTTTTATAGTTAAGCGACCCGATTAACGGCGATATGAGCCAAGCCAATAAGCGCTTGTTTATAGTCAGAATTGGCTAGTGGGGTTAACGCATCGATGGCTTGTTTTGAGGCTTTTAAGGCCATTTTTTTAGTGTAATCCAATGCTCCTGTTTGCTGCATCGCTTGGATTATTTCATCAAAATGTTGCATACCATTATTATTTTCAATGGCGTCACGTATTAGTTGTTGCTGCTGCGAATTACCGTGCCACATGGCATATAAAAGTGGCAGGGTAGGTTTACCTTCGGCTAAATCATCGCCAACATTTTTGCCCATTTCGTCGGCATCGGCGGCATAGTCGAGAATGTCATCCACTAGCTGAAATGCAGTTCCCAAATATTTGCCGTAATTTTGCATCGCTAGTTCAATTTCTGCCGATTGATCGGTAAGGATGGCGGCAAGCTGGGTGGCGGCTTCAAATAAACGGGCGGTTTTGCTGTAGATCACCTGCATATAACTTTGTTCGGTGGTATCGGGATCATTGCAGTTCATTAACTGCAATACTTCGCCTTCGGAGATGACATTAGTGGAATCGGACAGAATTTCCATTACCCGCATGCGTTTCAGGCTGACCATCAACTGGAAAGAACGGGTATATAAAAAATCCCCCACCAGCACGCTGGCCTGATTACCAAATAAGGCATTGGCAGTTTCTTTACCGCGGCGCATGGTGGACTCATCCACAACGTCATCATGTAATAAGGTGGCGGTATGAATAAATTCAATAATGGCGGCTAAAGTGTGGTGCTGATTATTGTTGATCCCCATCGCGCGAGCCGCTAATACGGTTAACAAAGGACGAAGTCGTTTACCTCCGCTGTTAACGATGTAAAAACCAAGTTGATTGATTAGAGCGACATCAGAACTAAGTTGCTGTTGTATTAGCTGGTTAACTGATTGCATATCAGCTTCGGCTAATTGCTGGATACGAGCTAATTCCATAGGCAATAAAGAATCTGTATAATTAGGAAAATTAAGCCGCGATTTTCACAGAAAATGAGTGCTTTATCTACCCTGAATTAATAAACCTCTTTGGCCTAAGCTAAGTGGTTAAAATAAATCCGAATTTAAGCTTGCGGCTAAAATGTAGTTCGCGTACAATTCGCGCCCTGTTTATGAATCGAATAGCGCCTGTATGGCGCAAAGAGCGGAGTTTAATATGTACGCGGTTTTCCAAAGTGGTGGTAAACAACACCGTGTGGCTGAAGGCCAAACCGTTCGTCTAGAGAAGATCGAAGTTGCGCCAGGTGAGTCTGTCGAGTTTGATAATATCTTGATGGTAAGTAATGGTGACGACGTAAAAATCGGCACTCCTTATGTTGACGGCGGGAAAGTAACAGCTGAAGTGGTTACTCATGGTCGTGGTGATAAAATTAAAATTGTAAAATTTCGTCGCCGCAAACATTCTCGTAAGCAAATGGGCCACCGTCAGTGGTTCACTGAAGTCAAAATTACTGGCATTAGCGCTTAATAGGAGTACGTAAAGATGGCACACAAAAAGGCGGGTGGTAGTACCCGGAACGGTCGTGACTCAGAAAGTAAACGTTTAGGTGTTAAGCGTTACGGTGGTGAGTCAGTATTGGCTGGTAATATTTTAGTTCGTCAACGTGGTACCAAATTCCACGCGGGTGACAATGTAGGTTTGGGTAAAGATCACACTTTATTCGCTTTATCTGAAGGTAAAGTTAAGTTTGAAGTGAAAGGTCCTAAAAACCGTAAATTTATAAGTATTGTTGCTGAATAAGCCTTATTTATAAAAGTGTTTTTAAAAACCCCGCTCTTGCGGGGTTTTTTATGTCTAGCAATGGACGATATGCCATAGCAATCGGTCACGTGGCTGGATGATTGCCGGCTTATTTAAAGTCGGCAAAGTTGATCAGAATAGTTTTAGGTTCATAATCAAATACCTGAGACAGGCAATAAGGTGCAGCATGAAATTTGTAGATGAAGCTGATATTCGAGTCGAAGCCGGTGACGGTGGTAACGGTATCGTCAGTTTTCGACGGGAAAAATACATTCCCAAAGGTGGTCCTGATGGTGGTGATGGTGGCGACGGCGGCAGTGTTTATCTGGTTGCTGATGAAAACCTGAATACTCTCATCGATTATCGCTTTGAACGTTTTCATCGTGCCGAACGTGGTCAAAATGGTCAACGTACCAATTGTACCGGAAAAGGTGGTAGTGATTTGGAAGTGCTGGTGCCGGTAGGGACCCGTGCCACTGATATGGATACCGGTGAAGTGCTTGGCGACTTAATGGCGCATCAACAAAGATTGTTGGTGGCTAAAGGCGGCTTCCACGGTTTAGGTAATGCTCGTTTTAAGAGTAGTACTAACCGGACACCAAGACAGAAATCCAACGGCACTCCCGGGGATATTCGTAACCTTAAACTGGAATTAATGTTGCTGGCCGATGTAGGGTTGTTAGGGCTACCCAATGCTGGAAAATCCACGTTTATCCGTTCCGTATCCGCTGCCAAACCGAAAGTTGCTGATTATCCATTTACCACATTAGTACCGAATCTGGGTGTGGTTCGCTTAGAGAATCAGCGTAGTTTTGTGATTGCCGACATTCCCGGTTTGATTGAAGGTGCAGCAGATGGTGCCGGATTAGGTATCCAATTTTTAAAGCATCTTGAACGGTGCCGAGTCCTGTTACATCTAATAGATGTTTTGCCCGCAGACGGCAGTGATCCTGTAACCAATGCACAGGCCATTATTGGTGAGCTGGAGAAATATAATCCGGCTTTGGCAGCTAAACCACGTTGGATAATATTTAACAAGGTGGACTTATTGTTACCTGAGGAAGCAGAGGAAGTCTGTCAGAAAGTATTAACTGCATTGGATTGGCAGCAGCCGCATTTCCAAATGGCGGCACTGCAAAAGCAGGGCACTGAAGAGTTAACTCGTGCCGTTATGGATTTCATTGATACCTTGCCAGTTGAAAGTGTTGCTCCTCAAACGCCGGAAGAAATTGAATTCAAATGGGATAATTATCATAAACAAGTTATCTCAGATGAGCCGTTTGATGACGACGATGATGATGATTTTGATGACGACGATTATGATGTTGAAGTTATTTATCAAAAATAGTCGTGAGAAGTAACATGCTAATTTCAATGATTGCCGCGATGGCCAATAACCGCATTATTGGTTTGGATAATCAAATGCCTTGGCATTTACCTGCGGATTTAAAGCACTTTAAGGCCACGACTTTGGGCAAGCCGGTAGTGATGGGGCGTAAAACTTACCAATCGATTGGTAAAGCCTTGCCAGGTCGGTTAAATATAGTGATTAGTCGTGATCCGTCGTTTAAACCAGATGACGCCACCGTGGTTGCAGGACCAGAACAAGCCTTAATGGTTGCTGGACCTGTTGATGAAGTGATGATTATTGGTGGAGGAACGGTCTATCAACATTTTTTACCATTATGTCAGCGACTTTATATTACAGAAATTGAGTTAAACGTAGATGGTGATACCCAATTTCCTGATTACCAAACAGCCGCCACATGGCAGCAAATTGAGTGTCAGGAATATAGTGCCGACGATAAAAATCCTTACGCTTATCGGTTTGTGACATTGCAACGTCAATAATATTCTGAGCTACGAGCTACGAGCTACGAGCTACGAGCTACGAGCTACGAGCTACGAGCTACGAGCTACGAGCTACGAGCTACGAGCTACGAGCTACGAGTTTCGGGCTCCAAATGTTTATCTAAATCTATAAAAAAATCCCGCTAATTTAGCGGGATTTTTGTTTTTAGCTCGTGACTGTTGTCGAGTGGCTACACTCGGAACTGGCGTATAGACTCTTGTAATTCTTCGGCCAATTTCGCCACTTCATGGCTGGAGTCAGAAGTTTGTTCGGCACCTTGTACAGTATGTTCAGCAATTGACACAATACTTTCCAGTTTCTCACTAATTTCCTGAGATACCTGGTTTTGCTCACGGGCAGATTGCTCAATTTGAGCACTGACGTCGTAAGCTTTATGCACCGCATCGGTAATTGAATTGAGTGCTTGTGCTGCGGTTTCGGTTTGGCCAACACATAACTCAGTCTGTTTTTTACCTTGCTGCATTACGGATACGGCTTTTTCCGCTCCAGCTTGTAGCATTTCAATCATGGCGTGGATTTCTTGAGTTGATTCCTGAGTGCGACTAGCCAGTGTTCTGACTTCATCTGCTACCACGGCAAAGCCTCGGCCTTGTTCGCCGGCACGGGCAGCTTCTATCGCTGCATTCAGGGCTAACAGGTTGGTTTGATCTGCGACTCCACGGATAACATCCAAAATTCCACCAATGCTAGCGCTGTCCTGATGTAGCTTATTAATCACATCGGCTGCTGCTTCGACTTCGCGCGCCAAATCCAGTATGGTATTTTTGTTTTCTTCAGAAATTTTCTTAACTCGTTCTGCTTCGTTGTCTGCATTACGAATTTGATTCAAGGTATCTTCCGCATTTTGGGTAACTAATTCAGACGTGCTGTTCATTTCTGCGGTAGCGGTGGCTACTTGAGCAACCTGAGATTTCTGTTCCTGAATCGAGTTGGTTGTCTCCATCGTCACCGCTGAGGTTTCCTCAGAAGCAGCGGCTAATTGAGTGGCACGAGAGCTGATACCCGCAATGAGTTCTTTCAGGCTATCAACCAAATTATTACAGTTAGTCGCTAATGTACCGAATTCATCGTCAGAAGAGTCATCCAGTTTTTGTGTCAGATCACCGCTCGATACTACTTTTAGCATATCGTTAACTTTGTTTAACGGAACGGTAATCGCACGGACACTAAAAGTTGAAATAAAGAAAGCTGCTATAGCGGAAATAATCATTGCCGTATAGGTAACCATTGTGCCGCTGCTCACGGAATCGTTTACTAGTGTTTTGATTTGTTGAGATTTTTGATCAGCTAAATCCAGTAACTTATCAATATCGGTAATGGCCGTAATGATGTTGTTTTCAGAGTCGGCTAGCGCCTTTTCTGCGGCGATCTGCTGGTTCAAACGATTGACCTGGCTTTTTACCAACCCGTTAGGGCCATTCAGTGTCTGGCTTAGTGAAGCGATCATCTCATTTACATCAGACAACATCCCGGTAGAGTCATTCCCGCCCGCAGCTTGGGTAATGGCTTGATGTTTTTCCAGCACATCGGTCATTTTGATTTTTAATTCATTACCAACAGTTTCTGCTTTTGTCAGCGTTTTGGCTTTGGAATAATCAGTACTGACAGCCACCAATGACATCAGATTGGTTTCCATATCTTCGCCAATTTTAGCGGCTTTAGCTAATGCAGCATTAGACTGTACTGCATCGGAATCAGAGAAATCGAGTAACAATGTTGACGTATCTTCGGTATTTTCTTCAATCGTTGCAATCTGCTCACTAATCGCTCTGGCGCTTTCTAGGTCGGCTTTACGGTTATCAAACATCTTGGCTACATTGGCTTTATATTGTTGATAAACCTTGCTGACGACTTCCAGTGATTGATTTAATTGCGGTTGGTCGGCGACGACTGACTTTAAATTGGTCAATTTGCTTTCAAACTCGGCTTGGCTAGTTTGAAAGGCACTTAATTCTTGATTCAATAACGTCAAATCGGTTTCGTAAAAACCTGTGATAGTCAGCTTGCTCAAGGTTAAAAAATTGACTTTTAATTGATTGCTGCCAGATACCGTGGGCAGTGCCAGTGAGTTAACTTCTTCAGTGGCTGAGTCAATCGAACTTAAATTGACTAGCGAGGAGATACTAATGGCAAATAATAAGAGGGTAATAATTAAGAACCCACCAAATACTCGCATTGCTACCGTAATTTTCATCAATACTCCTGATATTCGTTACTAGTTTATAAAAAATAGTTGTAGATATTACAATTATTCGGCCACTAAATGAAGGTTTACCCGCTATTTGACAATTGTTCGTCGAGGATAAACCCGCAACTCATTGTATCGGCAAGTTATTTTGAATCTTTACTATTTAACTTGAATAGACTGGTTAGCTCTTACAGCGCAGTTTTAGGCATTGGACGGGGTTAAACTGCTTTTAGTTTACAGAATAATACTGATCAGTTTCTAATTTAAGCAAGGTTAGTTGGTTGCCCCAAATACAACCTGTATCTAATGCAATATGTTGTTTTGAATCTGTCACCCCGAGTAACGCGGCCCAGTGGCCAAACAGTATTTTTTGATGTTTTTTCAGCTTTTGAGCGGGATGTTTAAACCAGGGCAAGAGATTTTTTGGGGCATCTTGCAATGAGGCTTTGACTGAAAAGTTTAATTCATTCTTGAGTGTTACAAAGCGCATTCTGGTCATGGCATTGATAATAAACCGACTACGCTCGATTCCCTCTAACTTATCAGACCATTGCGTTGGTGTATTGGCATACATTTGTGCTAGTAAAGTTATCCATTCTGGCGATTGTAAACGCTCACTGACTTCTTTGCTTAACTTGACCGCCTGTTTAATCGTCCAACCCGGGTAAAGACCAGCATGCACTAGTAAGTGACCCTTACATATTTTTTGGGCTAACGGCTTTTTTCGTAACCATTTAACAATGAGGGGCAACTCTGGCGCATCAAGTAATTGATTAAATCCGTATTCTGCTTTGTTGCTTTTAAGTTGTTGGCTAACGGCTAAAAAATGTAAATCATGATTACCTAATACACAGTCAAAACTGTCGCCCAGTGCCATTAAGTATTGAAGCGTCTGAAGGGCTTCTGGCCCCCGGCCGATTAAATCACCGACGGCCCATAATTTATCTTGCTGAGGATCAAAGTTGGCTTTATCGAGTAGTTTTTTAAGGGGAGTAAAGCAGGCTTGTATATCCCCTACGATAAAATTCGCCACTTCGGATGCCCGGTTAGTTAATTAAGCTGGGAACAGCCAGGCTGAACAGGGGAATAGGAGCCTGAAACACTGAACCATCAGGTCGTTGCATTTCATAAAAACCTTGCATGCTACCTACCGGAGTATCAAGAATCGCACCACTATTATACTGATGTGTGTGTCCGGGGGCGATATGGGGTTGTTCACCGACGACTCCTGGCCCACTGACTTCGCTGGCTTTGCCATTGCCATCGGTGATGAGCCAATAACGATTCAGTAATTGCACGCTTTGTGAGCCGTTATTTTCAATCGAGATAAAGTAAGCGAAAGCATACTTGCCTTCTTCTGCTACAGGATGATCGGCTAAAAACGCGGTTTTAACGCTAATATTGATGTCGTTTTCGGTCGTTTGAGTCACGTGTTTGATTCTTTTTGGTGAATAAAGTTGGCCAGCGCAGCGTAGTCAGCTAAAGACAAGTTTTCTGCTCGTAGTTCAGGATTAATACCGAGCTGTAGGATTTCCGCTTCGCTGAGCTCTTTCTTCAAACTGTTACGCAGGGTTTTACGCCGTTGGTTAAATGCGGCAGCACATACCTGGTTTAATAATGCCTCATTGCTAACCGGATAGGGTTTAGTCTGATGGGGAATTAATCGCACCACGGCTGAATCGACTTTAGGTGGTGGATTAAAGGCCCCAGGTGGGACATGGATAACCGGAATAACCTGACAATGATATTGCGCCATCACGGATAAGCGCCCGTAATTTTTGTTACCTGGTGTGGCGGCGAGTCGGTTTACCACCTCTTTTTGCAACATAAAGTGCATATCCTGGACTTTGTCAGCAAAACTGAACAGATGAAACATTAGTGGCGTAGAAATGTTGTAAGGCAAATTGCCAAATACCCGGATTGGTCGCCCGGCTTGGATCAATTGATTAAAGTCGTATTTTAGTGCATCGGCTTCTATAACATTGAGTTTGCTGGCAATAAAAGGATGGGTTTTCAGACGTTTGGCTAAATCCCTATCCAGCTCTATTACATTTAATTGATCAATTAACTCGCAGACCGGTTCGGTTAACGCGCCCAAGCCTGGTCCAATTTCCACCATAGTTTGCTCGCGAGTTGGGGCAATAGCTGACACAATTTGATCGATCACATATTGGTCGTGTAAAAAGTTCTGACCAAAACGTTTTCTGGCGGTATGTCCCAGATGGGTTTTACTCACAGTTTTTTCTCCGCCAGTTCAATGGCTTGCTGTAGTGCATAGATAAAACTTCCGCAATCGGCTTGTCCGCTGCCGGCCAAATCCAGCGCAGTGCCATGATCAACCGAGGTGCGAATAAAAGGCAAGCCTAAGGTGATATTGACCGACGCCCCAAAGCCTTTGTACTTTAATACCGGTAAGCCTTGATCGTGATACATCGCCAGAATGGCATCAGCCTGTTGCATGTATTTAGGTTGAAACAAACTATCCGCAGGTAATGGACCGGTGAGGTTAATACCTTCACTGCGCAAGGCGTCTAGGGTTGGAATAATCACATCCAGCTCTTCGCGGCCAATATGGCCATCTTCGCCCGCATGAGGATTCAGTCCACAGACATAGATATGAGGTTGCTCAATCGCAAATTTCTGTTTTAGGTCATGATTCACAATCCCGATGACTTTGCGTAATCTGTCTTCGGTAATGGCTCGGGAAACATAAGCTAACGGAATATGGGTGGTTGCCAAAACGACTCGCAAGCCTTCGGTAGCTAACATCATTACCACATCTGTGGTATTCGACTGCATGGCAAAATACTCGGTATGACCACTGAAGGAAATACCGGCCTGATTGATAATACCTTTATGCACCGGACCGGTGACGACCGCATCAAAATCACCACGAATATTTTGTTCACAAGCCTGGCGCAGTGTTTCCACTACATATTGACCATTATCAGAATTTAACTGTCCCGCCACTACGGTTGAATGCAGTGGAATATCCACTACAAATAACTCGCCTTGCGCCTGTATCGCATCTTGCTGGTGATAATCGTGCAATACAATACTACGATTCAGTAATTTAGCGCGTTCAAGCAGCAACGCTTTGTTAGCAAATACCACCAGTTGCACGGGCCACTTTTGTTGCGCGAGTTCAATTACCAGATCAGGACCGATTCCTGCCGGTTCTCCCGGTGTAATGGCAATTTTCAAAGTCATATTATCTAACCTGAACTTGGGATAATTAGTTCGGTGCGTTCACAATCTCAATATACGCTTCATCGCGTATTTCACGCATCCAGGCGTCACTTTCTTCGGCAAACTTACGATTAAACAATAACTGATAAGCTTTGTCCTGTTTACGCTTTTCACTGGCATCTTCAACACGACGATCAATCAGTTGGGCCAAGTGCCAGCCAAACTGTGAACGAAACGGCATTGAATATTCGTCTTTATCCAGCTGGCTAAGCGCATCTTTAAACGCGGGAGCATATACTTCTGGATCTGCCCAGCCTAATTCTCCGCCTTTTAAGGCTGTGCCAGGATCTTCGGAATATTTTTTAGCTGTTTCGGCAAAATCAATTTCACCAGCGATGAGTTTTTTGCGGAACTCAAGTAGCATGCTTTCGGCTTTTTTATCGCTAAGAATAACGGAGGGTTTGATCAATATATGACGTGCATTAACCTGGGTCACTTCCACTTTTTGTTGACCACGAATATCCATAATTTTCAGAATATGAAATCCTGCACCACTGCGAATAGGGCCAATTAAATCGCCTTTCTGTTTCCCCTGAATGGCTTCAGCAAAGAGAGTGGGCATGGCATTGACGTTTAACCAACCCAAATCACCACCTTCCAACGCGTTGGAACCGGCTGATGATGCTACTGCAATTTTGCCAAAATCAGAGCCATTGTTTAACAGTTCTAAAACTTTGTCGGCGCGCCCTCGTTCTTGCTCTACATCTTCAGGTGTGGGCTGTGATGGCAGTCCGATCAAAATATGGCCCAGATGATATTCAACTTGTTCTTCACCTTGTTGATCCATTAATTTGGTCAGGCTTTCTACTTCTTGCGGAGTAATATAGATTCGACGACGCACGTTGGCGCGACGGACTTCACCGGTAATCAGTTCTTTGCGGACTTCCTCGCGGTAGTTATCGTAGCTGATGCCCTCCTTTTTAAGGTTTGCATTCAACTGTTCCATGGTTTGGCCTTCTTCTTTGGCCATGTTGGCAATGGTTTGCTCCAATTGAGGATCGCTGACCTGGATACCCATTCGGTCTGCCATTTGCATTTGCAAGCTGGTTAGGATCAAGCGTTCAATGGCTTGGGTACGTAGTACTTTATCGCTAGGTAATTGTTGATCATTGGTTAACGCATTGCGTTTTACCGTATTAATCAATTCATCAATTTCGCTTTCCAGTACGACACCCTGATTAACGATTACTGCAACTCGATCCAGTTCTTCAACCTTGGCTGCAGAATGGAAAGAAATAAATGCCATCAAGGCTAGACTTGCGAATTTCAATTTCATACTTTTTGTTCTACTCATTCAGAAAGTAAGGCTGACGGTATCCAAATAAACCGTCATTCAATAATGCACGGGCGGAATTTCCGCCACCCATACCCTTAAATATAAATTTCAATGCAATGCCGGATTCAAAGGTATTGGTACTTTGTCCACCGGTTTGATCAAATCTGTTATTCAAATAACGCTGGCTAACAAATTGGATTGACCAACAACAGGATTCGTATTGTACGCCAGCATAACTCTCAATGGTACGGTGACTCGTCATATCTTTATACCATCGGCCAACCCAATGCCAATTCTGATTGATCGGCCAGCTGGCTGTTACGCCTAATTGGTCAATTTGTTCACCAGAAAGTTCACGAACATAACGATGAGATATTTGTATCAGCTTGTTTTCGGCCAGTTGGTAGTCTAGTGACAAACTGCTTTTATCCAACTTGTTACTGGTACTGTCCATTTGCACTTCACTGTGCATAAACCATTTACTGCCCAGTTTCCAATCCAGTTCACCGGCTAATGCGGATCGATTGGTATCTTTGTGTGCTTCAAGGACCCGATTATCTGCCAGATAAAATATTTGCCCAATGCTCAGACGGAATTGTTCTTCATCGTTTTCATCCAAAAAACGGCTGGTTAAACCCAGCGTAATTTGATTGGTGTCGCTGATCCGATCCAGTCCGGTGAATTCCTGGCCACGAAACAAACCGGCAAAGTTATTTTGCAAGCGGGTGGTATCATACAACCCTATATTGGTTTGATCTTGGTAACTGGTATATAAATATTGGATTTTAGGCTCTAAAGTTTGAGTAATACTGTTGCCAAACCAGTTACTGGGTCGTTCAAAATTCATCGCTCCGTATAAACGACCTCGGCCAATAGTTCTGCTTACCTGTTCATCCAACCCATATTGTTCACCATTTTGTTGGCGATAATTGGTTTGTAATAATGTGGCCTCAGCAGTAAATTCCCCCCAGTTTTCAAATTTGGACCATCGCAAACTAGGTGCAATATGAAAACGGGTCGCTGCAGATGCTCCTTCTTCGGCACTGTCAAAATAGGTTAATTCGCTATGTAAACTGAAATCTACATCGCTAAACCAAGGTTGGATATAATCCAGTTTAAGTTCTGGTAGCGCTCGATAACTATCAGGGTGATTACCAATGAGCTGAAAATCCCGCAAATCAGCACTGAAGGATAAATTTTCATTGTGATATTGAATGCCTGCATTACGGTATAAATGGGTATCGGCACGACTATAAAAATCCGAGTCTAGATCAACAATGTAGTTGTCATCACTGATCCCGTTAATATTGATATTAACCTGCCAACCAGGCGCAAAATTGCCTTTATGAATAAATCGATAAAAATAGCGGGGATCTTCATTCAGTTCGCGGCGATCATGTTGCAGGTATTCAAGATCTATCTGGCCGCTTTGTTGTTCGGTTAAATAGCGGAACTCAGTCTTAAGCTGTACCCCTCTGCTTACCATCGCGCGCGGCGAGAATGTCATGTCATAATTATCCGCGATATTCCAATACAATGGTTGCTCATAACTTAAACCGGTACTATCGGAACTGGATATTTTGGGGAACAGCAAACCCGATTGGCGTTGATCGGTGACTGGAAAACGAAAATAAGGCAAATAAAAAACAGGTACGTCCATTAAATAAAAGCGAGCATTTTTGGCTTCACCCCATATTTCCCCTGGACGAAGTTGAATAGTGCTAGCCACCATTTGCCAGTCTTCCTGTCCTGCCGGGCAGGTAGTAAAACTCACATCTTCAAGTTTAATGCCTTCTTCTTTACTGAGTTCTATACGTTGTGCGTTGCCTCGCCCACTGATTCCCAGCATGCGATATTCGGTCTTGTCCAGAGAGAGCTCACCGGACTGAAAGTCCAACTGCACATCTTCGCTGCTGACTTTAAGTTGCTTGTCTTGATAACGGATATTGCCACTGGCATTCAATTGCTGGCTAATTTTGTCGATTCGGGCTTGTTGAGCCTTAATTTGTGCACTATCACTAATTATTTGCACTTTTCCGGCAAACTTTGCCAGACTATTTTGCTTTACTGAGGTACTTAATGCTTTTACTTCAAGGCCTGTACCCACATCCCTTAACTGTAAATCAGATGAATCCATTGGCACCGGACACTGGTTATCCTGAGCGTAAGTAACAACGCTCAGACTAAGCAATGATAAAGTGACTAACTGGTTACATTTCATACTGAGTTAAAATATTTAACAGGGCAAAAGGCCTTGGCGGGCGAATCAGGCTACAGATTTTAAGGGTTTCAGCGGAATTTACCAGTAAAGTTCGCAAATAATGCCAAACTTCTAATCTAGGGGGGCTTTGGTATAACATGCGCATGACAAACAATTCATTTGCCAAACTTTTGGAGGCCGATAATGCGGATTTGGGGAAAAGTGCTGGGAACCTTGTTTGGCTTTATGTTTGGCCGGATTGCTGGTGCTATATTGGGTTTTATTGTCGGCCATATGTTCGATCGTGGTTACAGTCAGGATTTCGATCAAATGGGGGGCTTTGGTCGCTTTTTTTCCAGCTCTAATGAATTACGTAAGCAAGCTATTTTCTTTCATGCACTATTTTCGTTGATCGGTCATGTCGCTAAAGCCAACGGCAAGGTGACTAAAGACGAGATCCTGATGGCAAGCAACTTGATGGATCAAATGAATTTGCAGGGTGATATTCGTCGCGAAGCTCAACAGGCGTTTAATGAGGGCAAAGCTGCTGATTTTCCGGTGAAGGATATTTTACTGGAATTTAAAGAGTCCTGTCATGGTCGTCGCGATATTATGCAGGTGTTTTTGGAAATACTCATCCAAGCCGCTTATGCCGATGGTAAATTACACTCGGAAGAACAGCGAGTGTTGGAAACGGCAGCGAGGATCCTGGGATTTCGCGAAAATGAATTGCTTTATTTGCTGTCGATATACGAAGCAGAACAACGCTTTCGACAAGGCCGAGGCCAAGCGGGTCAACAACACTATCGTCAGCGCCAACAAAAGCAAGCGGCTTATGGCCGCACTGAGTCACTTGATGATGCTTATCGTATTCTCGGCGTGAAAAAATCAGATTCTGCAGCAGATATTAAAAAAGCCTATCGTAAATTGATGAGTGAACATCATCCGGATAAATTGGTATCCAAAGGTTTACCCAAACAGGCAATGGAAATCGCCAAAGCCAAGACACAAGATATTCAAGCGGCCTACGAGCTGATTAAACAACAAAAATAGAGTTTAACAATGAAAAAAATACTGGTTATTTTGCTGGCGATTATTGCTTTACTGAGTTTGGTGATGCCTCGATGGTTAGGTTTTTCGCTATGGTCGCTAGGTGATGCCATTGACGTCTCTACCGGAATGGGGGCAAAACTGGCCTGTTCCGGACATTTTGTATCGGGGTTTGATGATAGGCAAAATCTGACTGATTTGGCGTCTTATTCACCAGCCAATCAGTTACTTGATATTGATTATGATGAGACTAAAAACCAGGTGACTGCCAGTTTGTTAGGCATGGCCGAAACCACCGCCACCTATCGACCCGGATTGGGTTGTACATTAGATATTGGTGATACCAGCGCACTAGATAGGGTGACCATACCACCACTTCAAACCACTTCGAAGGGATTGCCTGTTGTTGTGGACGTGAATTTGCAAGATAGAATAAATGCCATGCTGCAGCAGGATAATCGGGCTGGTTATCAGACTCGTGCCCTGTTGATGGTTAAAAATGGGCAGGTGGTTGCTCAGGCTTATGCTCCCGGCATTGACGAGAATACGCCTTTACTCGGTTGGTCGATGGGCAAAAGTCTGACCGCCATGCTTCAGGGTCGCATGCAACAACTGGATATGCTGAGCACCGATGAAACACACCTGTTCGACCAGTGGCAACAGGATGATAGGGCGCAGATAAGTTTAGAGAATTTATTACAAATGAGCTCGGGTCTGGAGTTTGATGAAACCTATGCACCGGGCACGGATTCCACTCGCATGTTGTTCAGTGCTCATAGTGCCTCAGAGGTAGCGATGCAAAGTCCGTTAATGTTGCCAATCGGAACACATTTCTCCTATTCATCAGGTACCGCTAATTTGATTGCTCGTTTACTATTTCAAAGAGCGGGTGGCACGGTACAAGCCCAACTGGATTTTTTGCATCAGCAACTATTGGCTCCATTGGGCATGAGTCATACGGTGTTTGAACCCGATCCTAGTGGTGTTTGGGTTGGCAGTTCCTATATTTATGCTTCAGCTCTAGATTGGGCCGTATTAGGCCAATTAATGCTCAATCAAGGTGAGTTTAATGGTCAGCAATTGCTGCCTAAAGCTTGGGTAGAACAGGCCAGTTCCCCTAATCATAGTGATGACCCCCGCTATGGTTATCAGTTTTGGCTTAATCGTGGTACAAGACAATTGCGCTGGCCAGAGTTACCCGCTGATGCGTATGCCATGAACGGGAATCGACAACAGGCCGTGATGATTATTCCATCTAAGCAAACCGTTTTGGTACGTTTGGGATGGACGTCCGGTTCTTATCCTATGGCGACAAATTTTGCCGCGCTGTTGCAATAGGGTTATGCAGAGGATTTTATCCGTTCTTTTTTACGGCGACAGAGACTATAAGCTATGCCGCTGAATAGTAATAAAGTAGGGATTAATCCGCTAATGAATAAAGCCAATTTAAACAGGTTTCCCCCGACTGACGCCACATGTAATGGATAGAGTTTGTTATTAAGTTCCTGTCCTGTACCCAACTGATTCGATAAGGTGCTCCGTAATACCTGACCATCCGCTGGATCCAGTATTAGTACACTGCGGCCATTGGGGTGCCACTCATCTTTATCTCTGGCTCTAAATGATACCGGGCTGTTCGCTCCTGCACGTAATCGGAATAGGCGGAATTGAGCTTGTGGCCAATGTTGCTGCGCAAGGGTTAACATGCTTTGCCAGTTTGTTTGTCCTACCGGGAAGGGAGCAACTAATTTAACCGGCGCAGGCGGAGCGGGATCGGTAAACAGCCATGACAAACTGCTTTTGGTAATAGAACTGTAGATCACTAATGTACCGCTAATCACACTTAGTAATAATAATGGAGCGAATACACTGGCAGTAGCGCTATGCCATTGCCGCGCAATCCGAAACCAGTTTCCTTGCCAGGACAAACGCCATAGTCGCCAGTGCCAATGTCTGGGCCACCAACGGATCAAGCCACTGACAATCAGCACAAAAGTGAATAACCCTACAAAACCGAGGATATCGTGACCCAGATCGGCCAATAATAAGTGCAGGTGAAAATCGTATAACCAGTCAATCCAGTCGCCATGGGGAGAACGGACTAATATAGATTGGAACTGTTGATTAAAGTAATGGTGTTCACCGGAATAAGTCGTAACGTCTAGCCATGGTGCATCGGCCGAAGGAAGTCTTACCGAACGGTATTGGGGATCCTGCTGTAACCGGTTGAGCAACGGTCCCCAGTGACTAATATTGCTAACCGGTTGACTGGCCGCCAGTGACGGATATTGCCATTGCAACAAGGTGTTCTTATACAGTAAAACCGCACCGCTAAGGCTGACCAATACAAACCAGATCCCGATTAGCCAGCCAAGCCAGCGATGCAGTTTTATTATCATCTATCTATGCGACGTCGTTTAGAATGAATGTTGCCAGTTCAGACTCAGAGTACGTCCTGTGCCTGCGAAGTAGCGGTTATTTGCGCCATTGGTCTGGGCATAATAGCCGATATACTGCTTGTCGGTCAGATTATCCAGTCCTAGTGAAAACAGGCCGTACTGATCGTGTTGATAATTGATGGCTAAATCAACGCTATTATAACCATCGAAGTCATTACCGCTGTTAAAGTTCATATCGAACAACATATTCAGTTGTAACCGGCTGCTTAACCCGTTTGACCACTGTTGCATCCAGTACAGGTTGAGTCTTTGTGGAGCAATGTTGACTCCGCCCAAATCAGTTTCGACGACACCGTCCTGATCACCGTCGTATTGGCCAGCCGCTCTGGCATAGGTGGCGCCAATTGTCGTGTTGTCGATAAAAATTTGCCCATCGGTTTCGAATCCGGCAATTTCGGTCTTCTCACGTTTAACGCTATAAATACCATCAGCATTGGCGGCCAGACGTGAGCCTAAATCAGAATCCGATTGAAAGTAGCTGGATTGCAAATGCAACCAATTGTTAGTGTATTCAAAACCAACTTCACGGTTGTCAGAAATCACCGGTTGCAGATCCAAAAAGCTGCTAACTGACAAGCCAGCGACATTGATGCCCCTCAGTACCCGGCCAACATCCGGCATGCTAAAACCTTCACTGTAACTGGCGTATAAACGCAGTTCTGGCGTGGTTTGCCAGACTATCCCGGCATTGTTGAGTAACTCGTTAAAGCTGGGGGAACCGCCCTCAACAAAGGTGCTGTTATATGAGGCTAGGGTGGTGAAATCGTCGACCTTCAATTTACCGTATTCATAGCGAACGCCGTAACTGAGGGTCAGATTATCAACACCCCGAAAGCGTAATTGTGCAAAAGGCGCGATATTATTAAATTGGGTTTCAGGTACCCATTTACGTCCGGTGATCGCCAATTCCTGAAAGGTTTCGTCCTGCAACCAGTCAATACCGGAAATAACATCCAGATGACTACCGCCCCAATTGCCCTTAAACCAGGTTAGACGGCTACCGAGTTTTTTCGATTTATTTTGCGACTGATCAAACAGATTGTCACCATAGTCCGGATCCTGAAAGGTACCAGCGGCACTGCCACCATATAATGCAGCAAAATCCTGATAAAACAGCTGCCAGCTGAGCTGTCCACCAAACACATTCTGGTGTTGATAATCCAGCGAACTGGTGGTGACTCTGTTACGCGGCGCGCCGCCTTCAGGCTCGCCCTCAATGGAGGTAGCCGGTACGCCATTATCAACATCACCGACAACCGGCTGGTAATCCCCATTACCTTCAATATTGTAATGATTTACCATCCATTGCAGGCTTTGCTCTTTATCCAACTGGGCAGTGTATTTTACAAACACATCGAGGCTATCCGAGTCCATAGTGTCGCCCTGAGTGGAATCGATACCGATAAGCTCACCGTTAGCGTCGCGATACATCCCGGTTGTCCGCATGGACACACCGGCCACCAGGCCGTTGTTATTATCGCCATGGCTAAATAAATAGCTGGCTTTCATGCTCTGGCTATCACTGCCACCGGATGTTGGGGTGGAAAAACCAGCGGCCACTTGATGGGGATTGTCCCCCGCGGATTTGGTAATAATATTGATAATACCGCCACTGGCACCCATGCCCTGAATGGCGTTTGAGCCGCGGATTACTTCGATACGCTCGATCATGGCTGGATCAATAGTATTGCCATCGCGTCCGCCGCTTCGAAGTGGATTGGATTGCGGTACCCCGTCAATCATATACAGTGGCTCGCGGCCGCGTAAAGTTTCACCGCTGGAGGTGAGCTTTTGTCTGCTTGGTGAAAAGGCCGGTAGTAAATTACCAAGGATTTGCGATATGTCTTGAGTAAATGCCAATTGTTGCTGTATTTGCTGTTGGGAGATCACGCTGACGGTGGCAGGAACAGTGCTGACAGGTACTGCAGCACGCGTCGCCGTCACGGCAATTTTTTCTAATTCCTGATTATCATTAGCTAATGTATAAAACGATAACGCTGCTAGCGGCAATAAAACAAAACGGGACATATAATTTCCTGAGGGGTAAATAAACGGACGATGACAAGAATGCCATTGAGAATAATTCGTATTTAATCATATTGAACTGATTTCAGTCAACTGATGTTGGCTGAAATTCACTAAAAGTGACTATCGCAATGAGAGCTCAGTGTGCGGGCCAAGAGAGGTTATTCACCAATATCCTCATTCCACAATTCGGGATGATGTTGAATAAAGTCAGACATCAATTGTTGGCATTGGGGATCATCCAAAACGGTAACGTCGACGCCGCGAGAACGGACATAGTCTTCAGGACCTTTAAAGGTTTTATTTTCCCCGATAACAATTTTGGGAATACCATAAAGTAGCGCGGTGCCACTGCACATATCGCAAGGCGACAAAGTTGAATACAGGGTGGCTTTTTTGTAATCGGCGGCTTTTAGACGACCTACATTTTCGAAGCAATCCATTTCAGCATGTAGAATGGGACTACCTTTTTGAACTCGCTGGTTATGACCACGGCCAACAATGTTGCCATCAATCACTAATACCGAGCCAATTGGAATACCACCTTCGGCCAGCCCTTGCTTAGCTTGTTCAATTGCGGCGGAGAGAAATTTATCCATAAATATCCTGTAGATTAGAGAGTGACAAGTCGTTTCACTTGGTAGCCGTGATATATACCTACCGGGCAGTGAACCAAAGGCATTAAAAAATAGGCAATACCGGATAAGCCGGGATTATCGGTTATCGCTAATATAATCACAGACAGTATGGCAATGAAAAAGGTGATTAGCTGATGTGTTAACGCGATAATTGTCAGTCTGATTTCTATTTTATCCAGTTCCAGTTCCCGTCTAACCAGCCAGGCGCGGAAATGCATCAGTGCCATTACACCAAACAGGCCGATTAAACTGAATCCATAAAAATACATCATATATTTTCGCTGGGTCAGTTCGGCTATCAAGCCATGTGCGTCTGGGGGTAGGATAAAAAGCGAAGTGGTATCGACGTCAATAATTAGATACCACAGGAAGGTGGTTAAGAATTTGAGTGGAAACGCCAGCAGGATTACTAATAGTAAAAACAGGCTGTTTAACATGATGGTGACAATATCTTCCAGCCCGTAGCGCCGGAAAAAACGGTAGTGTTCAAACCAGGTGTATATTACGAAAGCAAAGCAGATTAAAAACGCGGGTAAATCGCGCACGGTGAGCCAGATATCAAACAACGTATCAGACGTGGAAGAGGACACCATCAATAGGGTGATGGTAATGGCAAACACTCCGTCAGAGAACCCTTCAATTCGGGATACTTCGCCGCCTCGCCATCTAAAAAGTGAGTCGGCGCCCAGTTTTTTGTTAAACAGGTGTTCCCTAATCATCGCTGTCCCACCTAACGCCCTTTTAACCTGTAATATTAGAACTCTTGAGGTAATAAGCGAGCACTAATTAACATTACCGGTTTGACTGGTACATCGTTCCAGCCCAACTCTGCATCATAATGGGTTTCGACTTCGGCCATTTTATCGATCACATCCATGCCACTGGATACCACCGCAAAAACGGCATAACCCCAGTGTTTGCCCGGATCCAGACTGTCATTGTCTTTTAAGTTAAAGAAAAATTGGCGATTTGCCGAATGGGGTTCATTTTGACGAGCCATGGCAACAGTATATATCGCGTTCTTGGAACCATTACCGGATTCATTGAAAATATCACCGAATTTGGGCTGCTCATTGAAGTCTTTATCGTAGCCACCACCTTGAACCACGAAGTCCGGTACAATTCGGTGAAAAATCGTATTGTCGTAACTTTTTTTATCCACGTAGCGCAAAAAATTATTAGCCGTAATTGGAGATTTATAACGATCCAGTTCAATAACAATCTCGCCCATACTGGTGACTAACTTTACTCGAGGAAACAGATTGTCCGGCTGGATCTGTGAGCCATCCTCGGCTGCAGCAAAACATAAAGGGCAGAATATAACTAGAAACAACAATAAGGATTTTATTTTCACGGTAAAGCTCCGGCTAGCGTTTGATGCAGGATAAAATACTGAATTTCTGGTTGGATGCAACCACCTGATACCCACCAAACAGCTTTTTAAGTTTTTGAGGGTAGTCCAGATGGCTATTACCCACGATGCGCAATTCACCACCTCGAGTTAGCTGTTGCTTACTATCACTGAACATTTGCCAGGCAATATGATCGGTGATGGTATTTTGCTGGTGGAATGGGGGATTACACAAGACAACATCGATTTTACGTTGTCCCAATTCTTCCAGACAGTTGCTGAGCAAAAATTCGGCCTGGGCAATTTTATGATTTAAATTAGTTTCCACATTCTGGCGGGCAGACGCGATAGCCATGGCTGACTCATCAATAAAGATCACTTTGGCATCCGGATAACGGGCTAATACTGTTAATCCCAAAATTCCGTTGCCACAGCCCAAATCTACTACCGTTTTGCCGGTGCAATCGGGTAGGTTATCGAGCATAAAACGCCCCCCAATATCGATACTCTGGCGGGAAAATACATTGGCATGATTACTAATCTTAAAACCCGAATTTGGCATGGTCCAAACTGTAGGATAAGGTGATGTATGGTGCTTATCTGCCGATGGGGTGCAAAATAGTAAGCGGGCTTTTTTCTTGGCTAACGAGGTGGTGGTGTGACCTAAGTATTTTTCAAATAAGCCCAAAATCGCTTTGTTAATGCTCGTGACTTTACCGGCGGCAATAATGAGTGTGTCGACGGTGACCACGTTTTGTAAATCAATCAGTTGTTGTTCCAGTAAGGCGCTGGATTTAGGAATTTTGAGCACCACTAGCGATGCGGCCCGCGGTGCACTCATTGCATCATGAAAGTGAGATGTGGCTAAGCTGAGATTGTTATCCTGTAAATTCATTTGGCACGCCTTAAGACTGACAAATGAATCGTTGTACCAATGGGGTTGATATTGACTAAACCAGCAGGCTAATGCACCGAAGTCATCATTAAAGATCAGCATGTTGTTCATTACTGTAGATGAAATGTGGTCACTGATATATTGGATTAGATATTCATCGGCAGCATCCCACGCTTGCAGACTTTTTTGTTGTAATGCTTTGGGATAACGAAACAGGTTTAGGCTTTTATTGACTAACGTTAAACTACTATTTATTTGTGACTGAGTATGAGACTGCATAGTGGATCAATACCAACTGGATTTAGAACAGGATTATTTATTATCGGGTAATGACCTTGTGTTACCTGATGCCAGTATTCATTACCACCCACAGTTTATTCCAGTTGAACAAGCGAATAATTATTTACATCTCTTAATGACTCAACTTAACTGGCGTCAGGATCATATCAAAATGTACGGTGTTGAGCACAACATTCCACGTTTACAAGTGTGGCATGGTGATCCTGATTGCTCTTACCAATATTCAGGAGTGGCGCTAACTCCGCAACCTTGGTGTGAACCGTTGCAACAAATTAAACAATTATGCGAGCAACAAACCCGGCACCGGTTTAATTCGGTATTATGCAATTTGTATCGCAACGGGCACGATAGCGTTGGAATGCATGCGGATGATGAAGCAGAATTAGGCGCGCAACCAGTGATTGCGTCAGTAAGTTTAGGGCAAACTCGTACGTTGATATTTAAGCATAAATTGACTCGGCAAACCTATAAGCTGGAATTACAACATGGCAGTTTATTAGTGATGCAAGGACGGACTCAGCAGTATTGGTTGCACGGTATCAATAAAAGCCCAAGTGTGACCAAGCCTAGAGTCAATTTAACCTTCCGGGAGGTAAAAAAGGGTTATAATTGGCCTCAAATTCCCGCATAAAAAATATAACTTGAACAGTCAGTAGCTTATCGTTCAAAATCCGCCCCCTGCAAAAAAAGAAGTTTTTAATCGGCCATTTCGAGGCTAAATTTAAAGCCAGTAGTCGTAGAGTAGGTTTCTGTTTCATGTTCTTTCGCTGTAATGAATTTGCAACCAAAACACGCTCGTATAGAAGAGGTATTAAGGATGAATATTCAGTTTAATATTGAAAGTAAGTTGATTGAACATTTTCAACCAGCTCATCTTGAAGTGGTTAATGAAAGCAACCAACATAACGTGCCTGCTGGGTCTGAAACTCATTTTAAAGTTGTATTGGTTACGCCAAAATTTGACGGTACCCGATTAATTAGTCGACACCGGGCAGTAAACGCCGTTTTAAAAGATGAATTGGCTAATCAGATCCATGCCTTGGCATTGCATACCTACACGGACTCTGAATGGCAAGGGTTGTATGGTGGCGCTCCTTCGTCTCCGGCTTGTCGTGGTGGCATGAATAAAAAAGCATCGTAATTTATCTGACGATTGTCGGCCGACAATCGTCATTTCAATCTATTTCCCCGCTTAATAGTATTTCCCTTTCTGTTGCGAATTTGTTAAAAAATTCATCCAGTTAACTTTAGGGATCCTTTGCATAGCATGTTGATGCAAATTCAAACATTTATCGATCAGTTGCATTCTCGCCTCAGTCAGTTGATTAGTTGGTTTACCTTGGCGATGGTATTGCTGACTCTGTTAATCGTGATATTGCGTTACGGTTTTAATATGGGTTGGATCGCCATGCAGGAATCGGTGATGTATTTGCATGCTGCGGTGTTTATGTTGGGTGCCGCCTATACCCTAAAAGTCGATCAGCATGTGCGGGTGGATGTGTTTTATCGTAATTTCTCGACTAAAACCAAAGCGCTGACCAATTTAATGGGTACTCTGCTGTTATTGATGCCAGTAAACATATTTATCTTAGTGATCAGCTGGCAATATGTAATGAATTCGTGGGAATTACTTGAAGGTTCTCCTGAAGCAGGCGGTTTACCACTGGTATTTGTATTAAAAAGTTTAATCTTATTATTTTCTATCAGCCTGTGTTTACAGGGACTGGCTGAAATCATCAGAAATGCATTGCTGTTTAAATCATCTGGAGAGCCATCCTGATGGAATATTTATCTCTGGTGATGTTCGCTTTAGTCTGCTTGGTATTGTTGCTTGGCTATCCTGTGGCTTATTCGCTTGCTGGCACGGCATTACTATTTGCTGGTGTTGGTTTGCTAACCGGCACTTTCGATGAAGCATACTTACATGCATTACCAAATCGGCTGTATGGGATTTTAACTAATCAAACCCTGTTAGCGGTGCCGTTATTTGTGTTTATGGGAGTGACACTGGAAAAGTCACATATCGCGGAAAAATTATTAGCTGCTATGGCTCAGTTGTTTGGCAACTTTCGAGGGGGGATGGCGATTTCGGTGATTTTGGTTGGTATGCTGTTGGCCGCTAGCACCGGTATCGTTGGGGCAACTGTGGTGACAATGGGATTGATGTCATTACCCGCAATGCTAAAACAGGGGTACGCGCCGAGTTTTGCCGCAGGTTCAATTTGTGCGACGGGTACATTAGGTCAGATTATCCCACCATCGATCGCCTTAGTATTACTGGGTGATGTGTTGTCTAGCGCTTATCAACAAGCTCAACTGGATATGGGCATTTTTTCACCGGATTCGGTTTCGGTGGGGGATTTGTTTATTGGTGCGATAGTACCTGGGCTGATATTAGTCGGTTGTTATATCTTGTATGTGTTGTTTGTGGCGCTGTTCGACCAGCAAAAAATCCCGCTCATCGATAAAAATAAAGCCGCGGCTTATCCTTCCATCGGTAAATTAGTTACCGCATTGTTGCCTCCATTGTTGCTGATGTTAATGGTACTTGGCACGATATTAACCGGTTTTGCCACTCCAACAGAGGCTGCCGGTGTGGGAGCCAGTGGCGCGTTGGTCATTGCGCTTTTACAACAGCAGCTTGGTTTGAAAAAGTTACGCGAGATTATGTTATCGACACTCACCGTGACCTCGATGGTATTTTTAATTTTAATCGGGGCAGCATTGTTTTCGCTGGTGTTTCGTGGCTTTGGTGGTGAACAGGTCATAGAAGATATTTTTGCGAATCTTCCGGGAGGAAAGTTTGCCGCGATACTGCTGGTCATGGTGGTGATTTTTTTGCTCGGTTTTATTCTGGACTTTATCGAAATTACCTTTGTGGTCGTGCCGCTGGTCGCTCCTGTGTTATTGGCGATGGATATTGATCCAATCTGGTTGGGGATTATGATTGCGATTAATTTGCAAACCTCTTTTCTAACGCCACCTTTTGGTTTCGCATTGTTTTATTTGCGTGGTGTGGCCCCCGCATCAGTGAAGACAATAGCCATATATAGAGGGGTTATTCCCTTTATCCTTATTCAGTTATTATTACTGATAGCCTTGGCCATCTGGCCAGAACTGATTACGTGGTTACCCGAACAATTAGCCAACTAGAATAAGTAGAATGAAGATGAAATTGTTGATGTTAAAACACCTGAGTGTGATATTGCTTGCTACTTGCATCCTGCAAGGATGTGGTGAGTCACAAGTACAAACCTCATCGGCCAGTGCTGATACTGAACAACATTTTGAATGGAAATTAGTCACCTCGTGGCCGAAAAACTTTCCCGGTTTGGGGCGTGCACCAGAAACCTTTGCGAAATATGTTGAGCGGATGTCTAACGGACGACTAAAAATTAAAGTGTATGGAGCGGGAGAAATTGTACCCGGTTTTGAAGTTTTCGATGCCGTATCTCAAGGCACCGCAGAGATGGGGCATGCTGCCGCTTATTACTGGAAGGGTAAAGTGCCGGCGGCACAAATGTTTACCGCTATTCCTTTTGGGATGAACGCGACCGAAATGAACGGATGGTTCCATTATGGTGGTGGTATGGAACTATGGCGTGAAGTGTATAAGCCTTTTGGTGTGATTCCTTTTGCCGGAGGAAATACCGGTGTGCAATTGGCGGGATGGTTTAAAAAACCGATTAATAGCATTGAAGACTTGCAAGGCTTAAAAATGCGTATTCCCGGTTTAGGCGGCGAAGTGCTTAAAAAAGTAGGCGGCGTTCCCGTTGCATTAACCGGGGGGGAATTATTTACGGCACTGCAAACTGGCGCAATTGACGCAACAGAATGGGTCGGGCCCTATAATGATCTGGCGTTTGGATTATACAAAGCGGCAGATTACTACTATTACACCGGCTGGCATGAGCCGGGGGCAGCACTGGAATTTACTGTCAATGAAAAAGCCTTTAATAGTTTGCCGGATGATTTGAAAGCGATTATTGAAGTGGCAACCCAAGCCGTTAATCAGGATATGCTGGATGAATACACTGCACGCAATAATGAGGCGATGCAAACCTTGTTAACCAAGTACAATGTGGATATGCGTCCCTTTCCGCCGGATGTGGTGGAAAAACTAAAAGCGGCGTCATTAGCAGTAATGCAAGAGCATGCTGCGACCGATCCGCTTTTCGCCAAAGTGTACAAGTCCTATTCAGAGTTTCAAAAGAATGTGACCGTTTACCATAAAATTTCTGAGTTTGAGTATTATAAAAACCGTTAGTCGTTAATGGTTTTGTCGCCGAATGCAGCTGTTCAGAGTTGTTTAATTAGATTGCGCCTATACAATGGGCGCAATTTTTTATGGGGAATTGCTAGATGATTATTAAACCGAAAATTCGCGGTTTCATTTGTACCACCACACACCCTGTGGGCTGTGCGCAGAATGTCAATGAACAGATTGCACTGACTAAAGCTAAAGGCGTGATCAATAATGGTCCAAAACGGGTATTAGTGATAGGTGCATCCAGTGGTTATGGTTTGGCATCAAGGATTGCCGCCGCATTTGGTTGTGATGCGGCCACTATTGGAGTGTTTTTTGAGAAGCCGGGTAGTGAGAAGAAAACCGGAACCGCAGGTTGGTATAATTCCGCTGCATTTGATGCGGCAGCCAAACAAAAGGGTTTGTATGCCAAGAGTATCAATGGTGATGCATTCTCAAATCAGGCACGTGAAAAAGTCATTGAGTTGATTAAGGCTGACTTAGGGCAGATCGATATGGTGGTCTATTCACTGGCTTCACCGGTACGTAAATTACCCGATAGCGGTGAAGTGGTGCGTTCTGTACTGAAACCGATTGGTGAGCCTTATCGCTCTACTGCGATTGATACCAACCGTGATGCAATTATCAATGCTGAAATTGAACCGGCAAGCCCTGAAGAAGTGGCAGATACGGTAACGGTCATGGGCGGTCAGGATTGGGAATTGTGGATGCAGGCGTTGGCCGATGCCGGTGTATTGGCAGAAGGTGCCCGCAGTGTGGCGTATTCCTATATTGGTTCGGATATTACCTGGCCAATCTATTGGCACGGTGCCCTGGGCAAAGCCAAAGAAGATCTGGATCGCGCTGCTCATGCAATTAATGCCGCATTGAAAAAGACCGGTGGCGGTGCCAATGTGGCAGTATTGAAATCAGTGGTTACCCAAGCTTCATCGGCCATTCCGGTGATGCCACTGTATTTGTCGATGGTATTTAAAGTCATGCGTGAAAAAGGCCTGCATGAAGGCTGTATGGAACAGATTTATCGTTTGTTTGCCGAGCGCTTGTATAACGATTGTGAGCCGGACTCGTTGACCGATGACAGCAACCGATTGCGTGTTGATGACTGGGAATTGCGTGACGATGTTCAGCAGGCATGTCGCGATTTATGGCCTCAGATTAATGATGGTAACCTGTTTGCCGAAACTGACTATCAACTTTACAAGGACGAATTTTTGAAATTATTCGGCTTTGGATTGGATTCGGTTGATTATGATGCTGAGGTTGATCCTGTTGTTGAGTTTGATGTAGAAACGTTATAGCACCAGGTAAACAATTAAGGCCGTCGATTGACGGCTTTTTTATTTAATTTGGCTAACGCAGTTATCCTTATTTAGCAAAAGACTCAGTGATGGTTAACATTATTGTTACATGAGTGTTGAACATTTAATCAATATTCTGTTGTCTGTGGCAAAAAATCACTGAAAGGCGTAAAAAAAACGCATAAACAATAATTTGCGTGGCGAAGTTTGCGTCATTAATGCTAAAATTCCCTGCTTAGACAAAGGTTATTTGAGCAATTTGGTATAATTTTAATCACTGATAAAGGTTCAATCTTTGTCAGGCTGAGCAGAATTCGAATCTTTTTTAATTTTAGAGTAGTGCAATTGCATATGATAAAAATCAAAGAAGGCATGGACCTCCCGATTCAGGGAGCGCCCATTCAGGAAATCCAACCAGCTAACGCGGTTACCCGTGTTGCAGTGTTGGGAGAAGAGTATGTGGGGATGCGACCCACAATGTATGTTCAAGTTGGCGATAAAGTGAAAAAAGGTCAGGTTCTTTTTGAAGATAAAAAGAATCCTGGTGTTAAATTCACCGCTCCTGCCAGTGGAACCGTCGCCGAAATTAACCGTGGTGCAAAACGTGTGTTGCAATCCGTCGTGATTGATATTGAAGGTAATGAGCAAATTACTTTTGAATCAACTAAGGATTTCAATGGGTTGAGTGCTGAGCAGATACAACAGAATTTAGTTGAATCCGGTTTATGGACAGCCTTGCGTACCCGCCCGTACAGTAAAATTCCTGCGTTAGGTAGCAAACCACATTCTATTTTTGTGAATGCAATGGATACCAATCCGTTGGCTGCCGATCCAACGGTAGTTATTGGCCAGCGCAAAGACGAGTTTACTAATGGCTTGCAGATTTTGTCCAAACTGACCGATGGAAAGTTATTTGTCAGCAAGGCGCCTGGTGCCGATGTACCAACCGGGTCAGTTAAAGCAGAAGTAAATGAGTTTGCCGGTCCTCATCCAGCAGGTCTGGTTGGAACCCATATTCATTTTCTTGATGCGGTAGGCGCAACCAAAACGGTTTGGCATATCAGTTATCAAGATGTGATCGCTATTGGGCATCTTTTTGCTACCGGTGAACTGGATACCAGTCGTGTTATCGCACTGGCGGGGCCAGAGGTGAAAAAACCTCGCCTGATTAACACCTTGATTGGTGCTAGCACTAAACAATTACTGGAAGACGAAGTCTCGGAAAACGATGTTCGAATCATTTCTGGTTCGGTACTAAACGGGCATAACGCAGCTGGCGTACATGGTTATTTAGGTCGTTACCACAATCAGGTTGCTGTTGTGGCTGAAGGACGTGAAAAAGTGTTATTTGGCTGGTTGCGTCCGGGTAGTGAACAGCATTCGGTGACTCGCGCCTATTTAGGTCATTTAAGCCCTAAACGCCTATTTAATATGACTACTTCCACCAATGGTTCTGATCGTTCAATGGTACCCATTGGTAACTATGAGCGCGTGATGCCGCTGGATATCCTGCCCACGTTATTACTTCGAGACATGCTTTCTGGTGATACCGATGGTGCGCAAACCTTAGGATGCCTGGAGCTGGATGAAGAAGATTTGGCGTTATGTACTTATGTTTGCCCAGGCAAATATAACTACGCGCCGGTTCTGCGTGAATGCCTGAATACGATTGAGAAGGAAGGGTAATCCATGAGCTTGAAAGATTACTTAGAAAAGATCGAACCGGATTTTGAGCCGGGTGGTCGCTACGAAAAATGGTACGCGCTGTATGAAGCCGCTGCCACTATTTTCTATACTCCGGGTAAGGTCAACAAATCGACTACTCATGTTAAAGACAGTATCGATTTAAAACGCATCATGATTATGGTGTGGTTAGCCACTTTCCCGGCCATGTTTTACGGTATGTACAACGTTGGTGTACAAGCCAATACGGCCATTCTTGCCGGTGCAACGTTGCCAGATATGTGGCAAGCCGCTTTGTTTACCATGTTGGGTGGGCAACTCGGTGCTGATACTGGTGGTCTTGGACTGTTCTTTTATGGTGCCTGCTTTTACCTGCCAATTTACGCGGTGACGTTTATTGTTGGTGGATTCTGGGAAGTGCTATTCGCTTCAATTCGTAAACATGAAATTAATGAAGGTTTTTTCGTTACTTCAGTTTTGTTTTCGTTAACCTTGCCTGCCACTATTCCTTTATGGCAAGTGGCTTTAGGTATTACTTTTGGTGTGGTGATTGCCAAAGAAATCTTTGGTGGTACCGGACGTAACTTCTTAAACCCAGCATTATCCGGTCGGGCTTTCCTGTATTTTGCTTATCCAGCGTATATGTCAGGAGATGCAATTTGGACTGCTGCAGACGGTTTTTCTGGCGCCACCTTTTTAGGTCAAGCGGCGCTAGGGCATGTGACTGACTGGAGTATGAATGCCGATTGGTGGAATGCGTTCTATGGCGCGATTCAAGGTTCTGTGGGGGAAACTTCTACACTGGCGTTGGCAATTGGTGGTTTGTTTATTATTTATTTGCGAATTGCTTCCTGGCGTATCGTCGGTGGTGTGATGCTGGGCATGGCGATATTTGCCAGCTTGCTTAACATGATTGGCAGCGATACCAACCCCATGTTCGCGATGCCCTGGTATTGGCATTTGGTTACCGGTGGTTTTGCCTTTGGTATGTTCTTTATGGCAACCGACCCCGTATCTGCATCATTCACCAACAAAGGTAAGTGGGCTTATGGAGCCTTAATCGGATTTATGTGTGTCATGATTCGAGTGGTTAACCCGGCTTTCCCTGAAGGAATGATGTTGGCTATTTTATTTGCCAACTTATGGGCTCCACTATTCGATTATTTTGTCGCACAAGGCAATATCAAACGGAGGCTAGCTCGTGTCAGCAAATAAAGAAACTTTGGGTAAAACTCTTGGTGTCGTTTTGGCCGTATGTTTGGTTTGTTCAGTTATTGTATCCGGTTCTGCGGTTGGTTTGCGTGATCTACAAGAACACAATGCCAAGTTGGACAAACAAACAAACATTTTGGAAGCGGCTGGTTTAGTCGCAGAAAAGAAAAGCGAAGTTCCGGCAATCTATAATCAGTATATTGAAGAACGATATGTTGATTTGGCCAGTGGTGAATATGTCGAAAAGTCAGCTGATTACGACATGTATAAAGCCGCTCGTGATCCTGAGCAAAGTGTTAAGCCTCAGCCTGATACAGCCAGTTTAATTCGCCGCGCCAAAGTGGCGAGCGTTTATCTGGTCAAAGACGATGCGGGTAAAATACAGCGAATCATTTTGCCAATAAATGGCAGTGGTTTATGGAACATGATGTATGGCTTTTTAGCGATTGATAATGATGGTAATACGGTGCGTGAGCTGGTTTATTACGATCAAAAAGAAACACCGGGATTGGGCGGCGAAGTACAAAACCCTAAATGGAAAGCATTATGGGATGGTAAAAAGCTTTTCAAAGACGGTGAAGTAGCAATCAAAGTGACTAAAAATGCCGGTTCTGATAATCCTTATGCCGTTGATGCGTTATCAGGCGCAACGTTAACCAGTAAAGGTGTGCAAAACACATTGGATTACTGGTTGGGTAAAGAGGGCTTTGGTCCTTTCCTGAACAATCTTAAGAGAGGCTAAACTGATGGCTGATACTAAAGAAATGAAAAAGGTTCTGTTTGGACCCATTCTGGACAACAACCCAATTGCCTTACAGGTATTAGGTGTGTGTTCAGCATTGGCGGTTACCACCAAACTGGAAACTGCCTTGGTAATGGCGCTGGCATTGACCTCGGTCACCGCGTTTTCTAACTTGTTTATCTCGATTATCCGCAACGCTATTCCTTCCAGTGTGCGGATTATTGTGCAGATGACCATTATTGCTTCACTGGTTATTGTGGTGGATCAAATTCTTAAAGCCTATTCCTATGAAATATCCAAGCAACTGTCGGTGTTCGTTGGTTTGATCATTACTAACTGTATTGTAATGGGCCGTGCCGAAGCGTATGCAATGAAAAGCCCGCCTTTAATGAGTTTCCTTGACGGGATTGGTAATGGTTTAGGTTATTCGTTTGTGCTGGTTGTTGTGGGCATCATTAAAGAGCTATTTGGTTTCGGTACCTTGTTAGGTTTTGAAATTTTACCTCTGATTCAAAATGGTGGCTGGTATCAGGCAAATGGTTTGTTGATTTTACCATTTAGCTCTTTCTTCCTGATTGGCGGTTTTATTTGGGTTATGCGCACATTCAAGAAAGAACAAGTCGAGGCGAAGGAGTAATCAATGGAACATTATCTGAATTTATTGGTTCGTTCGATTTTTATCGAAAATATGGCACTAGCCTATTTCTTGGGCATGTGTACTTTCTTGGCGGTGTCCAAAAAAGTAAAAACAGCAATGGGCTTAGGAGTTGCGGTTATCGTGGTATTGACGATTTCGGTACCGGCTAACCAGGTAATCTACTCTTTATTTTTAGCGCCTGGTGCGTTGGAGTGGGCGGGATTCCCTGATACCGATTTAAGCTTCTTAAACTTTTTAACTTTTATTGGTGTTATCGCTGCGTTGGTTCAAATTCTGGAAATGTTATTAGATAAATATTTCCAGTCGCTTTATAACGCATTGGGTATCTTCTTACCTTTGATTACGGTTAACTGCGCTATCTTCGGTGGGGTTGCTTTTGCTATCCAGCGTGATTACAACACGGTAGAAAGTGTGTTTTACGGTATGGGTAGCGGCATGGGATGGGCATTAGCTATTACTTTAATGGCGGCAGTACGTGAAAAACTGAAATATGCCGATATGCCTGAGGGTATTCGTGGACTAGGTTCGGTATTTATTACTGCTGGTCTGATGGCGATTGGCTTCCAGTCATTCTCCGGTATTTCACTTTAAGCGAGGAACAGATCAGTTATGAATATTGAGATTCTTCTTGGCGTAGGCATGTTTATTGCCATCGTCGTGGTGCTGGTGATGGTTATTATGTTAGCCAAATCCAAATTAGTCCCCTCTGGTGATGTGAATATCACTATCAATGGTGACCCGGAAAAATCGATTACCGCTCAACCTGGCAGTAAGTTGTTAGGTGCATTGGCTAACTCGGGTATTTTCGTTTCTTCTGCTTGCGGTGGCGGTGGCTCTTGTGGTCAGTGTCGGGTGAATATCCACTCTGGTGGTGGTGAAATATTGCCGACCGAGCTTGACCATATTAGTAAACGTGATGCCAAAGAAGGTTGTCGTTTATCTTGTCAGGTCGCGATTAAGCAAGATATGGATATTGAACTACCTGAAGAAATTTTTGGAATTAAAAAGTGGGAATGTGAAGTTATTTCTAACGATAACAAAGCCACTTTTATTAAAGAACTAAAACTTAAAATACCTGAAGGTGAAGTGGTTCCTTTCCGTGCCGGTGGTTTTATTCAGATCGAAGCTCCACCTCATCATGTTAAATATAAAGATTTTGATGTACCGGAAGAATATCGTAAAGACTGGAATCACTTCGGTTTCTTCGATATTGAATCTAAGGTAGATGAAGAAACCATTCGTGCTTATTCGATGGCAAACTATCCGGAAGAAGAAGGGATTATTCTGTTGAACGTGCGTATTGCGTCACCGCCACCGAATAACCTAACCTTGCCTGCCGGTAAAATGTCTTCATTTATCTGGAGTCTTAAGCCTGGAGATAAAGTGACTATCTCTGGCCCATTTGGTGAGTTCTTCGCAAAAGACACCGATGCAGAAATGGTATTTATTGGTGGTGGTGCGGGAATGGCGCCAATGCGTTCGCATATCTTCGACCAGTTACGCCGGATTAAAAGCAAACGTAAAATTAGCTTCTGGTATGGTGCCCGTTCATTACGCGAAATGTTCTATGTTGAAGATTTCGATATGTTGCAAGAAGAAAACGAAAACTTTGAATGGCATGTCGCACTGTCTGATCCTCAAGCAGAAGATAATTGGGATGGGTATACCGGCTTTATTCATAATGTATTGCTGGAAAACTATCTTAAAGATCACCCTGCCCCGGAAGATTGTGAATTTTATATGTGTGGTCCACCCATGATGAATGCGGCAGTGATTAACATGCTTAAAGAACTGGGTGTGGAAGATGAGAATATTTTGCTGGATGATTTCGGCGGTTAATTATTCTCTATCAGGTAGCCCTGATCGCAGAGTGTAAAATTGTAAAAGGGGCCATTTGGCTCCTTTTTTGTAGCAAATTTAATAATAGGAAAGCTATGTATCCGAATTATTTTTATCGTTATGTGACGGTTATTTTATGCAGTTTGCTGTTACTGGCGTGCCAGCCGGCCAAAGACCCACAGTGGGCGTTACAGGGCAATACAATGGGAACGACTTATCATATTAAGTTAGTTGTACCAGAGCAGAGCGAATTAACCGAAGCACAGCTGCAGCAGAAAATTGACCAATTACTGATTGATGTTAATCATGCTATGTCGACCTATCAGCCAGATTCCGAGTTATCCCGTTTTAACCAGTTTCCAGCGCATCGGGTTTTTCCATTATCCAAAGCTACCAGACAGGTGATTGACGAGTCTATTCGGCTTTATCATATGACGGATGGAGCGTTGGATGTTACCGTGGGACCGTTAGTTAATTTATGGGGGTTTGGTCCTAAAGCCAGACCGCACACCATTCCAACCGACGAGGTAATTGAACAAACTCGTCTGCAAACTGGTGTTCAACACATTCAGCTTAGCGATGAAGGAATAAGTAAGGCCATTCCTGATTTATATATTGATTTATCTTCCATTGCGAAAGGGTATGGTGTGGATGCTGTGGCTGACTTATTAGAAAAGCAGGGAGTTAGGGATTATCTAGTAGAAATTGGTGGAGAAATGCGTTTATCTGGCCATAAAGCGGACGGAAGTGATTGGCGAGTCGCGATTGAAAAACCTGAATCGATGGATAGAGCAGTGCAACAGATCATCTCCATTGGCGATAATGGTATTGCTACTTCTGGGGATTATCGCAATTACTACGAAGAAAATGGTGTACGCTATTCACATACTATCGATCCGCAAACAGGTAAGCCAATCCAGCATAAATTGGTGTCGGTTACCGTGGTAACCCCTTCGTGCATGACGGCAGATGGATTAGCGACTGCCATTAACGTGATGGGTTTTGAAAAGGGTAAAGCTTTTGCGTTAGAACACAATTTGGCAGTATTGTTAATAAATCGCGAAGACGGGCAGTTTGAAGCCTATAATACCCCGGCATTTGAACCCTATTTACGTTAGAATTGGCTGGTTGGTTGAACGGCTGAATTTACATTATTGATTGGAGTTGTTGTGAGTACTTTTTTGCTGGCTTTTGTATTTTTTCTAGTAGTAATGATAGCAATGGCGATAGGTTATATCGTGCAAAGAAAATCCATTGCTGGCAGTTGTGGTGGTTTAGGTGCATTGGGCATTGATAAGGCCTGCGATTGCCCTGAACCCTGTGATCGCAAAAAAGCGCGTATGGAAAAAGAACAAGCCAGAGCAAAGAAACTTGAGCAATGGCAACGGGATCAAATTATTTAATGAGTTAGTTATTACCAATCCGCAACTTGATGGCGGATTGGTAAGCGCTATTATTATCTCTCGTTGAGCTCTTTAGCCGCGATACTTTTGGTGATAAGCGGAGAGATAGTTAATCCTTGTACAATGATTGAGAATATAACTACCACGTAAGTGATAATCAGTATAAGGCTATGAATATCCGTTCCGTTAGATAATATCGTGCCGCTGGGAATGGAAGCAGCCATCGCTAGAGCCAGACCTCCTCGTAGCCCTCCCCAGGTTAAGATCCGCACCGAGTTAAGATCATATTTTCTAAACAGTCTAAACACCACATAAGGTGCAGATACGCTTAAAAAGCGAGCCAGTAACACGACCGGTACCATTAATAAACCAAAACCAATCTCTTCCAGTGTGAGCGGCATGGTGACCAACAATAAACCGATTAACAGAAACAGCAGGGCGTTAAGAAAGTTATCTGTGGCATGCCAGAAGTTTTTAACATACTTGGTACCCGACATACCGTTACGCTTAGACGCTTTAGAGCGAGTTATATTGCCCATTAATATTCCACTGGTCACCATTGCCAGTGCACCTGAAATATCCAGTATATTGGCTAATGCAAAACCGGCTGAGGGAATTGTTAAGGTGACAAGCAGACGAATATTGGCATCTTTACTGTGCATAATTAAGTAATGTCCAACCAAAGTCAGTACCAAACCAAAAGCCACCCCACCTACCGCATCAACCATAAATAGTGTGGCGACACTTGAAAAGGTCGGTTCTACCCCAGAAAAAGCGACTGCGTAAATGGTGGTGAAAATGACTAAGCCTACACCATCGTTAAATAAGGACTCACCTTCGACCTGAATTGAAATATTAGCCGGTGCTTTCATTTGTTTGATGATCGCTAATACTGCAATGGGATCGGTTGGACTAATTAATGCGCCAAACAGCAGACAGTAAATAAACGGAACATTCCAGCCAAACTGAGTAAATAGCCAGTTGCTGAGATAACCAATAATAAAGGTTGATGCCAAAGTGGAAAATAACACGAGTATGGTGATTTCCCATCGTTGTTTGCGCAACGCGGGTAAATCTATTTCTAATGCACCAGCAAAGAGTAAAAAGCCCAGCATCCCTTTGAGTAGTAACTGATTGAAGTTTAGATCTGACACAATATTGGTGATGGCCATGGCGTTTTCATCGCCAAGTAACTTTACCGCCAGAATAAGTAATAGCGAAATAAGCACCGAGCCGGTGGTGATCGCAATTGTAGTTTGTAACTTAAGTATGTATTGATTGGCCCACGCGATAAAAATCGCGATAGCGGACAAAAAGCAAATCAAATACCAGGCATTCATCAAGCATATCCTAAAGTAGAGAGTGAAATAGCGTTTGAACTGCGCATTGCGGGAGACATTTTGCGTACAAATTAGCCAAGTTTAGCCAGTGTAAACTGACGTAATTTTACACTTTTAGACAAAGTTCGTCACGATTCAATTATGCGAAATTGTTTGGTCTTATCACAAACATGGTAAGTCTATGGTTTGCCATGCATTAAAAGCTGTTGTACATTCCATAATCGATGACAGCGTTGTCATTTTTTTGGATGAATTATCCTCCCGATGAATATGGGTATAGATGGAATTAAGTATGAAAAATATCGTTAGATTAGTGACTTTGCTGTTGTTACTGACTTCAGTCGCAAGCGTGTCAGCCCCTTATCGGGTTATCGGTTATATTCCAGCCTATAAAGATCTGACAGCTATTATCGATAATGTTGATTTAACTAAATTGACGCATATTAATGTGTCATTTTTGAATCCGGATCAAAGGGGATTGTTTTTTACTGCCGATGGATTTACTTGCATGTCTAAAGACGAGGATGGAACCCCCGTCGATGTTAACGATATCCGTTATGTGATTAAACAAGCTCATCAACATCAAGTGAAAGTTTTACTCTCCTTAGGGGGCGGGGTGTTGCCCAGTTGTACGGGAGATTGGGCGCAATTGTTACAACCTCAAACACGTTCTAAAATAGTTACCCAACTACTTGATTTAGTAGATGAACTTGATTTGGATGGGTTGGATATTGATTTGGAAGGCATTGTATTAACTCGAATTGATCAAGCCAGTAATTATACGCCTTTTATTAAAGCACTATCTCAACAACTTACACCACGCGGTAAATTGTTAACCACTGCGACTGCCTCATACGAGGGAGGCATGGTGCCTATTTCGTCCCTGCCTTATTTCGATTTTGTTAATCTGATGTCTTACGATGGTATCGGCCCAAGTTGGGGCATTGCGGGGAGTCAGCATGCGACTTATCAGCAAGCTGTACGTGATGTTCAATTATGGCAAAGTCGTGGCTTAGCACAGGATAAACTCGTGCTTGGATTACCCTTTTATGGCTATGGATTTGGGCAATATAAACCAAATTATGCAATTAAGGACATACTCAGTGAATTTGGTGTTGATGCCCTTAATCAGGACGTCATTGGTCAAGCCTGCGATGGCTGCGATTATATTACCTATAACGGGATTAAAACCATTCAAGCGAAAACCCAACTAGCGCTAAAACAGGGGAGTGGAGTGATGATTTGGGAATTATCCCATGATGCGGTAGCGCCAAACAGTCTATTACAGGTTATCCAAAATGAGATTAACCAGTTTGAAGCCAACTAAAAATCAGCCAGGAATAGAATTTATTACAATCACTTGTTAATCTAACCCTCAAATGACAGCGTTGTCATTTGAGTTTTCATGTCAATAATTGGAGTGAGAAATGCAACAAACAATAAAAAAACAACGGGTTGCTGCAATTGATGTATTAAGGGGACTTACCATTGCCTTAATGATTTTGGTTAACACCCCCGGCTCATGGGGGCATGTTTATTGGCCTTTCCTGCATGCTGACTGGAGTGGTGCGACTCCTACCGATATGGTGTTTCCATTTTTTGTCTTTATCGTCGGAGCCGCCATGTATTACGCGTTGGCATCGGCTCGTACTAGCGGCAATATTCCATGGGGGAAACTGGTTAAGCGTGCCTCTTTGATGTTTCTAATTGGTTTTCTACTCAATATCTTTCCGTTTAATGAAAATGCGGAGAACTGGCGCATTTTGGGCGTATTACAACGTATTGCCGTTTGTTATTTGTTTGGAGCTGTACTCATTTTGCTCTTGTCAACGCGGCAGCTTATCGGGGTTTGTGTCGCCATTTTACTTGGTTATTGGTTGTTACTAACGATAGGCAGTAGTCAGCCTTATGGCTTGGAAACTAATTTGGTCAGGCAAATCGATTTAGCGATATTGGGAGCCAATCACTTGTGGCAAGGCAAAGGTATCGCCTTCGATCCTGAAGGCTTGCTCAGCGATTTACCCGCTATAGTAACGTTAATTAGTGGTTATTTAACTTGTTTATGGTTGGCAAAAACACCTGCGCCAGTCGAACAAATTAAAAAGTTATTGGCGGCTGGAATCCCATTAATTTTGCTGGCATTGGTTTGGCATCATTGGCATCCGATTAATAAAAGTCTGTGGACAGGTTCTTTTGTATTTCTAACCACCGGTGTGGCAATGTCTGTTCTGGCGTTGATTATTTGGGCATGGGAAGTTGTTGGCATACGAGCGGGAATGGAGCAGTTCCGTATCTATGGTAGCAATCCGTTGGTAGGCTATGTTGGTTCCGAATTGTTTGCTATTTGCTTAGCTACTTTGGTGACCGTGAATTATCAAGGGCAAGCTATTAGTGGGTATCAATATGGCTTTGAAATACTAAATCAGTGGATGCCAGCAAAGGCCGCGTCATTGCTGTTTGCCTGTTTGGTTGTCAGCCTGTTTTATATTGTTGCGCTTTATCTGTATAAGAAAAAGTGGTTTGTAAAGTTATAAACAACACTCCGGTCAATCGATATTATTTTTTCGGTTGGCCGGTTTAAACGGTTGATTGATGATATTGTTAATACAATGTTTATTCTAAATTAGTATAAGTTAATTGTTTTTGTATCTATCTAATCATTTTATGCTCCGGCTTGTATCTTAAAAAACTAATATAAACAGGTGTTTACGAAATTTTTACGAGCTGTGCTTTTTATTTTCCCACTTTCATATTGGGTTTTTTCTAACCATTTAAAATATTGATTAATATTCATCCATCTCATACTCTCTAAATGTTAAATAAATGTAAGCGCTTTCAGGTTGTTAAATGAAAGCGCTTACATCAATAATAAAAAACCAAATAGATGTTAGGTAGGAGAGAACAACATGAGTAGAAAATTAATATTGATGTCAGCGCTGCTGCTAGCCAGCAGTAATGTGATGGCTGCAGCCATTACTAATGGGAATTTTGCCGATGGCGGTTCCTGTAGTTTAAGCGGTTGGACTAAATATACAGAAGACGGGGATGTAAATGGTTCTGACTTTTCGACTAGTGGCGCTGCACCTAATTGTAGCGCCAACCTTAGTGTGGGGGATTGGGACACTTCATTTGCTTATGTTAATGGGCTATCTCAGGAACTGGATTTAACGGCTACGGCAGGCAATTCTCTATTGTTAACTATGGATTTTAGCGTAGATAGCATCTTAACCAGCCAGGATACAGACTTTTGGGCAGATATATTAACTATTGCTTTGGTGGACGATAGTGGGAATAAATTTAATCAGCTTGGTAAAGCTGGAGAGTTTTTATTTGATATGGATATTGACGGATTTGCCAGTCAGCATTTAGAGCTGGAACTTGATAACTCTTTCGCAAACCAGAGCGGTTGGTCGTTGGAATTTCTAATGCTTGATACGTTTGATCAATTTGGTTCAACTCTGTCAATTAGTCATGTTGCGCTTAGCGAAGTGTCTTCACAGGTCCCTGAGCCGGGGAGTTCTGCACTACTGGCGTTAGGTTTGGTTGGTTTGTTAGGGCGTCGCAAACTAATTTCTCACCGTATTTATAATTCATAGCGTATTGAGAGGAAATAATATGAAAATTATTAACGTTCTCAAGGTGCTATGTTGCGCCTTACTCGTAACATCCAACATTGCGTTAGCAGATTGGCAAGATGCGGCAGAAGATATAACAGTCACTCAATCCCGTATGACCTTTGACACAGTCAAAGGAACGTATCTGGTTTATCTATCTATTACGAATGCGGGGTCTAGTACGCTGAACGGTCCCTTTAGAGTACTAATTGAAAATACCACGTTGCCTGTTGCTTATTTTGACGGGGAAACATCATCAGGCATTCCTTATATGGATATTCCAAATCAGGAGCTGGCTTCCGGTGAGAAGGTCTCTATTGGTGTTCGCTTTGAGAAGCAACGTGTTCGTTTAAGTTTTGATACTCGCGTTCAAAGCAACGCGGACACCTCCAACTGGACGATGGTATGGAATGACGAATTTGATGGTAGCGAAATCGACACATCCAAATGGGGATTTGAAGTTAACTGCTGGGGCGGTGGTAATGGTGAGCAACAATGTTATACCGATCGTCCGGTTAACTCTTGGGTCGATAATGGTGTTTTAACTATTAAAGCCCAGCGCGAAAATTTTACCGGGCCAGCCGAAGTGGAAGGGGATATGAGCAATACTGCCACGTTACCCTACACCTCCGCCCGTTTGCGCAGTAAAAACAAAGGCGACTGGACCTATGGACGCTTTGAAATTAGGGCTAAATTGCCATCTGGACAGGGAACGTGGCCAGCGATCTGGATGTTACCTACCGATTATGTTTATGGTGCGTGGGCAGCTTCTGGTGAAATTGATATTATGGAAGCAGTCAATTTAAAAGTTAGTTCTGATGAAGCCGGTGTGCCTGCAAATACTCCCGAACGTCGCACTTATGGAACCTTGCATTATGGTGGTGTCTGGCCTGGTAATGTGTCTTCGGGAGCTCCTTATAAGTTACCCGAAGCCGTTAATCCTGCCGATGGATTCCATGAATATGCACTGGAATGGGAAAAGGGGGAAATACGCTGGTATGTAGATGGAGTCCATTTTGCCACCCAACGTGACAGTGGCTGGTACAGCCAATATAAAAATGAAGAAGGTTTGACCGTTAATGGTGATGAAGATGCGCCATTTAATCAGCGTTTTCACATGTTACTTAATTTGGCTGTAGGCGGTGCTTGGGCCGGTAACGTTAATCAGAAAGGAATTGATGAATCGGTATTCCCGCAAACCATGCAAGTGGACTATGTGCGAGTCTATGAATGCTCGGTTAATCCCAATGAAGGAACTGGTTGCGCCACAATTGACGACAACGCCACGGTGGTGGAAGGTAATCAGCCTCCGGAAATTGTTAACCCTGAAACCGGCTTTGGTCAGGAATCAGTATTTAATTTGTATATTGATCAACTGGCTGATGGATTAACGTTCGAAAGTTATAATCCGGATGGCAGTATTACTATCAATGAACAAGCACAAGACGGCCATGGTAACGTGGTCAATATTGATAAAACCACGGCTAACGGTAATGTCTTTTTTTCCTACCCACCCAAAGTTGATGTAGCGCGCTGGCAGGAATTTGGTGTATTAACATTTGATCTTAAAGTAAATAGTGCCGATTTAGGTACTGAACTACTGGTTAAACTGGATAGTGGCTGGCCTGCTGTAAGTGATTATAGCGTGCCATTGCCAAGTACAGGTGAATGGGCTCAAGTTAGGATCCCTATTGCAGACATTGTGGCTGCAGGTAATCGTTATGCACCCGGAAATTTTGTTAACTTGGCATCAGTAGCCAATCCGTTTGTAGTGGAACCTACAGGTGCGATGAACTTCAGTATTGACAATGTGCGCTATGAATTTGATTTGAGTCATGCTGATACGGCGACGATTTTTGACGATGAGGATCACGTCCCCTTTGGTATCAATAAATATGTTGCCAATGGCAGTGTGGAGATTGAACAAGTGGCGGCAGGTGATGGAAATCATGGTCAGGTTAAGCAAGTTACGTTTAACACCAATGAATCAGTGGTGTATTTCCAGACGATGCTGCAACGGGATTTAACCCCACTTAAATTAGATTTAAGTGCATTCAGTTATATTGAATTTGATCTTAACGTTGTGGCAGATCCGCGCGCCGATCGTACCTTTATGGCCAAGATGGATTGCGGTAGCCCTTGTGGTTCAGGTGACTATCCTATCGCTGCACCGGACATTGGTGTGTGGACACATTATAAAATCCCTGTGGTGGATTTGGTTAATAATCCGGGTTCAAGTTTGAATGTGTTTCAGGTCGATACGCCATTAGTGGTCTTCCCTGCGTGGGGCAATCAACAAGGCGTGATCATGCAGGTAGACAATGTGCAACTCACAAAAGGCGGTGAGGTAGTACAGCCACCGCCGGTACCCACTGATGAGTTGGTCGTGTTTGATGAATCGCTGGCGCAGGGTTGGAGCCTTTGGGATTGCTGTGCCAATGCCAGTGTTACGCAAATAAATGACCCTGATGAAAATCATGGGGAAGCGATTAAAGTTGATTTCTTTGGTCCTTCTGGCACCGTATCTGGTCTATTTTCCAGCTCGGTGGTGGATTTAACTCAACTGACCAATGGCACTTTGGAATTTGATTTAAAACTGGTGCAACAACCTGATGACCTGACCGCACCAATACTACTGAAGGTTGAAGCGCTCAATAGTAGTTTTGCGCAATTTGAATTAAATCAAAGCCTGCAAGGACAAGATGCACAACTAGGACACTGGCAACACTTTACCTATCAATTATCTGATTTAGCGGCAGCGGGTCTGGATTTATCACAGGTTAAAATTGTAATGATTTTCCCAGCTTGGGGACAGGCCATGGGCGCGGTTTATCATCTTGATAATGTCGTATTTCGCTCAAATGATGGCAGTTCATTAGACAGTGATAGCGACGGAGTTGTTGATGATAATGATTTATGTCCCGCGACCATTCCGGGAGCTGATGTAGACGCAAATGGTTGTGAAATTATTCCAGCTGATACCGATGTTGATGATCTGTGTCCAAATACATCTGCGGGTGTCAGTGTCGATGCAACTGGTTGTGAAACCATCATTACTGATGCGGATAACGATGGTGTTGAAGATAGTGTAGACCAGTGTCCTAATACACCAGCAGGGACAGCCGTGGATGCAACTGGTTGTGCAGTGCCAACCAACAGCTTGACTGGATTTGTGCAAACCAGTAACAGCACATTGTATTTTTACGCCAATAATAACGATTGGGCAATTGTTCATTATGAAATTAATGATGGTGGTCCATTAAATGTAGGAATGAATAATGTAGGTGGTCAGAATATCTGGGAGCTGAATGATCTTAGCCCCGGTGACGTCATCAGCTATTCATTTACGTATTGGACCAATGATGGTCAAGGGGGTGGGGGAGCAACTGATACTGCTGTCCAGACTTATACGGTTATCACTCTACCAGAGTAACGGTTTAAAAAGCCTGCCGGAAGCAGGCTTTTTTATTGGTATCTGTATATGTCTTTTTTACACTTGACATTATGATGAATAAACGCAAAATAACTGTATTAATGTACAGTCATTTGCGAGGCGGTATGCGCAAAATTATCCATATTGATATGGATTGCTATTATGCTGCGGTGGAAATGCGAGATAATCCTGATTATCGTAATGTGCCATTAGCGATTGGTGGGGCTAGTGACAGACGTGGAGTTATTTCCACCTGCAATTACCAGGCTCGACAATTTGGTGTGCGTTCAGCCATGGCAACTGCGCATGCGCTAAAGTTATGCCCTGATCTGGTATTGATTCCAGGCCGAATGGACTTATATGTGCAAATATCCAAACAAATCCGTGAAATATTTCAACGTTATACCGACGTTATTGAGCCCTTATCACTGGACGAAGCCTATCTGGATGTCAGCGAATGTAACTTGTTTGGAGGCAGCGCAACCTTAATAGCAGAGGATATTCGCCGCGCTATTGTTAACGAAACCGGCTTGACTGCATCCGCAGGAGTCGCGCCCTGTAAGTTTGTGGCAAAAATTGCCAGCGATGAAAACAAACCCAACGGTATTTGTATTGTTAGCCCGGATAAATTGGATGATTTTGTTCGTCAGCTGCCGTTGGGCAAAATTCCTGGAGTAGGTAAGGTGACGCTGGAAAAGCTGAACAGGATGGGATTATTTCATTGTGAAGATGTGCGTCGGTATCCTTTTGATAAACTGCTCAAAGCATTTGGCAAGCTCGGACCCGTGCTATGGCAGCGCAGTAAAGGTATTGATGATCGGCAAGTGACGACTAATCGGAAACGCAAGTCGGTGGGAGTCGAAACTACGTTGGCCGAAGATATTCATACCGAACAACAATGTTGGGCATTGATTGAACAGCTGTACCCCAAATTGGAAAAGCGCCTTAAAGCAGTAAGCCATAATCTGGCCATTCACACACAGGGTATTAAACTCAAGTTTAGCGATTTTCAACAAACCACGGTTGAGCTGCGTTATAGTCATCTGGATAAAGCCTTTTTCCAGTCATTGTTATCCGAGGCACTGAGTCGCCGAGCTGAACGAAGTATTCGGTTGGTAGGATTGCACGTTGCATTGCCCAATGACGCAGAAACTTTACAGTTAGAGTTACCTTTGGCCGGATAAATTAACCCATCTATTTGCGAGCTATAGTTATTTTCTGCCACAATCGAATATCACCAATCAGTCAATTTCGGGATAAATAATGGCATTTCCAACTCCGTTATGGGTAAAAAATCTGGATCAGGCAATTGAACAACACAGTGACTGGGATGGCATTATTGTTATTGCCCCTGAATCTTCAAATTATCGTCATCCCAAACTAGCTCAAATTATTGAAGCACATAAAAAACTCGATGCCCGTGCTGGTGTTGAGCCTGTGCTTATTACGGATCCTGATATTGCCGGACAGCGATTAATTTACGCGCCTAGCGGCAATTTATTACGTGATTATGACGACGTACGTCGTTTTGCCGATGCGGGTAAAAAAGCCATCGTTATTGCACGTGATGCAGGCATGCTCAAGCCTCTGCTCGTAGTGGATAAACTGCAACATAATCCATTATATGAACATGCGTTAGAAGTGACTTATTTGGCCATGTGTCAAGCGCTTTGGCAGCCACTTGAGGCACGCGAGAGTATTGGTGAAAACAAGGTTGAGCCGGTGGAGAGCATTGGTTTGTTTTCTGTAAAATCATTGGATCTTGAATGGCTTAGCGCAACAGAATCGGGACGGCGTTTAGCGCGTGATCTATGTGGTACTGAACCGGAAAGAATGGCCCCTCCCAAATTTGCGGACTATTGTGTAGAAGCGTTTGCCGATAGCTCAGTTAAAGTGGACGTTTTGGGAGACAATGACAATCTGGTTGAAGACTATCCATTGTTGTCAGCGGTCGCCCGTGCTTCTATTGGTGTCAAACATCATCATCCACGGGTGATACGACTAGAGTATTGTGCTGAAGGACCAATCGAGAAAACATTAATGTTCGCCGGTAAAGGTGTGACTTATGATACTGGGGGAACAGATTTAAAAACCGGTGGCCATATGGCCGGCATGAGTCGTGATAAAGGAGGGGCTGCCGCAGTCGCTGGTTTTATTAAAACAGCATCGTTAATCAAACCTAAAGGATTGAAAATTATTGCTGAGCTTGGTGCTGTCAGAAATAGTATCGGCTCAAATGCTTTTGTTGCTGATGAAATTATTCAAAGTCATGCCGGAGTCAGAGTTAGAATTGGTAACACCGATGCAGAAGGGCGACTGGTGATGGCTGATTTGTTATCACATCTGCGCGAGCAAGCGTTGAACGAGAAACAGGTCGAAATGTTTACCGTGGCAACATTAACCGGGCATGCGGCTCTGGCAATGGGGCCATATACTGCACTGGTTGATAACGGTGTCGCCCGCGCCCATGGTTGTTCCACCCGATTGGCCGCTACGGGCGATATATGGGGCGATCCCAGTGAAATATCCCGCTCACGTCGCGAGGACTTTCACTTTATAAGACCTCGTACCTTAGCCGATGATGTGTTATCCAGTAACAATGCCCCATCTTCAGCGACGAGTCGTGGTCATCAATTCCCGATGGCATTTTTAACGGTAGCCTCAGGGCTGGATCAGCATTGCATTAATAGCCAGAATCCACTTGCTTATACGCATATTGATATCGCCGGCAGCGGTGTGGAAAGTGGCGATTGGCAACACGACGCACCCACCGGCGTGCCGGTAGTGGCATTATCGGCAAGATATTTTAAAAATTAAAATTGATTATGCTCTTTTTTGTTTTTAAGTTTTTACAGTGATTTTTTGTATATTTTGAACATTTAACTATACATCAATTTCTTTAAAGTTTAATTCTTAGGATCGGTTCTACTCTTACTAAACAACTGAAAAGACGTATCATTGATACGCCTTTTCAGAATGGAACTAATTGTTACAATGTGCGGGCTTTTGCAAGGTATATAAATTACTCAACGTTGTTTCTAATGTATCCAACTGATCACAATCAATATCTTCATTCCCTGATAGATATAAATAACGCAAGGAAGTCAGTCCCATTAGAGGTGACAAATTACTTATCTGATTATTCCTGAGGTACAAGCTGTAAAGGTTAGTCAGTCCGGTTAATACTGATATATCGCTAATTGAATTAGAACTTAGTTCCAAATAACGTAAATTCGTTAAATCTGATAAGGACGATATATTTGAGATGTTATTGTTCTGCAAATTTAGATCATCCATATTTTTTAAAAATGCTAATGATGAAACATCACTAATATTGTTACTATAAAGATTCAAACTGGTTATATTAACGAGTTGTTGTATCCCATCTAAATTTTCAACTTGATTATAATTACAGCTGAAATAGCTAATGTCGGCGATATCGGTAGAGGTATTATTAATACAATTTAGTAAATTACTATCTACAAATAATGTTTTATCTACAGGTTGTTCTACACAATTGTAGTAACGTTTTATTTCGGTCTCATCTAATGTCTGTTCCAAACTATCTAAGTCATCACATAATACTAGTGTTAACGAACCTAGATCTAAACTTTTTAATGCGGTTAAATTAAATAAGGCATCAATGTTTGAAATCTTATTGGTATTATTTAAGGATAAGACTTCTAATGATGTTATTTGTTTCAGAGGACTAATATCAGTTAAGTTGTACATGTTTGACAGATCCAGGCTTTTAAGTTCTGCCAGTGTCGTCAGGGCATTAATATCTTCTACTTGCTGTAAACCTTGTAAACTAAGTGTATCTAGATTAGTTAATGCTGATAGATACGAGATATCAGTGAGATTATAGTTTCCAGATAAATCTAGATTAATTAATGATTTTGCTGAAGCTAGTTCTTCAATTGTTGTTAAGTAGCTATAACTTAAGTTGAGATCTTGGACTTTTGTTAAGCTTTCAAAGTCCAGCATACATTCATTTCTACAACCTTCTAAATCAAGGTTTTGTAAACTTACTAAATTTTCTAGGGCGGAAATATTATCTAACGAGTTAAAACTTGCGTCCAAATAGACTAGATTGGTTAATTCTGCTAGTGGTAGTAGATCAATGATACCGCTATATATCTCACTAATATTTAATGTTGTTAAACTAACTAATGTTTTTAACGGTGATAGGTCATCCAAGGTAGTATTAAACGATAAATCAAGTTCCGTTAATTTAGCTAAATTGCTGAGAGGATTGATATCTCCTAAGCGATTATTATGGCTGATATCTAATGTTTCTAATTCTACCAATGGTGTAATAAATGCAATTGTTGCAGTATTTATATTTGCAGCATTTAAGTGCTGTAACTTAGTAAAGTCAGCGATGGTTGATAAGTTGGTAATATTTCGGTTATGGCTAATATCCAGATTAACGAGATTAACTAAACTACTTATTTCACTGAAATCGAGTTCATAGCCACTCGCAATTTCTTGAATGTTGAGTGTTTGCAAATTAACTAAATCGTTTAGTGCAGTTAAATCATTGGTGTTTATATGACTAATATCGAGCGAAGTTAAATTGGATAATAAACTAACAGCACTTAAGTCACTGATATTATTGTTACTGCTAATATTTAAAGAGGTAAGCTGGGGTAAAGATGTTAAGAAGCTGAGTGAATTGAAATTAGAACCAGCTGACGCTACATTTAGCTCGGATAACTTAGTGAAACTAGCCAGTTCTTTACTGTTTAACAAATTATTTTTACTGACATCAAGTTTAATAAGATTGGGTATTTGTAGTTGGTCGAAGTCAATATTGGTGTAATAGTAATAATAACTATCCAACTTTAGCTCACTGAGGTTAAGAGACTCTAGCAGTTGTAGGTTATTTAGAATTGATGAGACACTTTCACCAGTGCTAGGGCTCTGAGTAGCTATATTGTTTCTAGATAAATCTAACGATTTTAATGCTGTGAGCTTTGATATAGCGGCTATATCTTCGATTTTATTGTCTGCCAGATTTAATGACTCCAGTTGAGTCAACGTGCTAAGTGATTGTATATCGATAAGCTGTGCGTTATTGATTGAGAGGCTCTTTAGATGGTTGAATACATTTAAATCGATAGTTGATTCAATCGAAATCGAATCACAATTTATGTTTTCAATACCAATATCAAGATCTGATATATTCTGAAGACATTTTTTTAATCCATAGTCAGAAAAAGAGTCAACTGACACCGGTTCAAAGGCATTCACTGCTATATCTAAGTTTGCTGTAGTTGTTGCACTATCGTTATCGGTTACGGTTAATTTAAATCCTATGGTTTCGTCGCTGGTAATACTTGGAGCAACAAATTTTAATTCAGCGCTATTACCTATAATTTCCGTTACTGTTGGCCCGCTAACTTGCTCCCATTTGTAATCAGTAATACTACCGTCTGGATCAGAAACTTCAGCCGTGTATGTTACTTCCTCACGTTCATAAATAGCGTCAATGTTCATATTGACTATCGTTGGAGCTTGGTTTGTGGGTTGTGTAGGGGACGATCCAGAACCGGTGTTATCACCTCCAGATCCACAAGCGGTTAATAGTAACGCTATGGTGCTCGCTAAGTAATGTGAAAAACGAACTGTTTTCATTAAAACCTCATAATAATCAATAGTATAAAATAGAGATTTATAGAAAAACAGTACTTACCTAAGCCGCTTACTCGAATGAGTAAGACCAAAGGAATAATCCATTATTCGATATAAATCCATTTGTTGGGAGCTAAGCTTAATGTAATAAAATTACACTGACAACCCTGTATGCAACTTCAGGAATACTTGGATTTTGCCTATTATTTTTGATAATTCGATACTTTCGAGCGGAATACATTCACTGGACAAAATATGCTCGCTTGACACTCGGTGTATACCTTCAAGCTGGTTCAGTTGTTGCTCCGTTTATTCACGCCTTCATTATTCGTACTTATTATTGGATGTACGTGATCAAAGATAGGGTGTTTTTCTCGTTAAACCTATCTCTGCTATTGTTTATTGACTATAAATAATGGTTTGTTAATTTTTTGTGCATAAAAACAGATAAAGCAATCCATATCGACTAATTTCATAAGGGATTTAGTTTGAACATGTCGTTTATTTCCCTTCTAATTTAGCCACTTTAGGATACCGTTGGTAAAGCTTATGCGTACATTAAATCTGTTAATGATCAGTTCCAGTCTATTGTTAAGTGCATGTGGTGGTGGAGAAAAAGCGACGACTGCGCCGGTTGTTCCTCCTGTTGTGCCACCACCGGTAGAAGCTGTTCATAATTTGATTCAATTGAACCAGTTGGGTTTTTTAACCGGTTCAACCAAAATCGCGGTGGTACCGGCCAGCTCGGCCACAACATTCAAACTGGTATCTGTGTCCGATGGTGCTGAAGTGTATTCCGGTCAGTTATCAGCCGCAGCCGAATGGGCGCCCGCTAATGAGAGTGTCAGTATTGCCGATTTTTCTGACTTTGCCATTGCAGGTCAATATCGTCTTGAAGTGGATGGATTGACGCCCTCTAATCCCTTTGAGATCGGTGATCAGGTGTTTAGCGCGGTGCATGATGCCGCATTAAAAGCCTACTATTTCAATCGTGCTAGCACGGAATTGTTATCTGAAAATGCTGGAAACTATGCCAGAGCGGCGGGGCATCCCGATACTCAGGTTAAAATTCATTCTTCGGCAGCCTCAACAGAGCGCCCGGCAGGCACTGTCATATCTGCACCGAAAGGCTGGTACGATGCGGGTGATTACGGCAAATATGTAGTGAATTCGGGGATTTCGACCTATAGCCTGATGATTGCCTACGAGCATTATCCGCAATTTTATGCACAGCGGGATTTGAATATTCCCGAATCGGGAGACTCAGTTCCGGATATTCTGGATGAGATTAAATGGAATCTGGACTGGTTGCAGGCCATGCAGGATCCAGCCGATGGTGGTGTTTATCATAAATTAACCGCATTGAGTTTCGCCGGTATGGTGATGCCAGCAGAAGCCACCGCACAGCGTTATGTGGTGCAAAAAGGCACCGCCGCCACCTTGGATTTTGCCGCCACTATGGCAGTAGCAAGCCGAATTTATCAAGATTTTGATAGTCAGTTTCCAGGTTTGGCCCAACGATACCGTGATGCAGCGATCAGTGCCTGGCAATGGGCACAACAACATAACAATGTGGCGTATCAACAGCCTGAGGATGTATCAACCGGAGCTTATGGTGACCAGCATTTTGAGGATGAATTCGCCTGGGCCGCAGCCGAGTTGTACTTGCTGACGAACGAAACATCGTATCTGGATAAATTTAAACAACTCGATGTTGCTATCTCGGTACCGAGTTGGGGGAATACTTCTGCATTAGGTTATATCTCGTTGCTGGCCAACGGGCACGAGTTATTAGCCGAGACAGATTATCAGGCGTTTAGTGCTAAATTAACCGCGTTAGCTGATGCTATTGTCGAGCAATATCAACAGTCTGCCTATCAGGTCGCGATGCAGAACAGTGACTTTGTTTGGGGAAGTAATTCAGTGGCGCTGAATAAAGCCATGCTGTTATTACAGGCACAACATTTAACCGCAGATCAAGGTTACAAAAATGCCGCTATCGGCTTGCTGGATTATGTATTGGGGCGTAATCCCACGGATTACTCCTATGTAACCGGCTACGGCAGTAAAACCCCGATGCATATCCACCATCGTCCGTCAGAAGCCGATGGTGTTGTTGAACCGGTGCCCGGTTTCATTGCCGGTGGTGCTCAGAATGGTCAACAGGATGGATGTGCTTATCCTTCTGACTTGCCGGCTAAATCCTATCTGGATGATGTTTGTAGCTATTCAACCAATGAAATCGCGATTAACTGGAATTCCCCTCTAGTCTACGTATTAGCTGGACTGCAAACACAATAACGTTTTTGGAACAATAATAACGATGCAAAATACCAAATATATTCGCCGGTTAGCATGGATGCTAGTCGGTTTGAGCTTGGCTGGATGCCAACCTGAGACGCAGCAGACAAGTACTGCAAATCAGGCAACCACCACAACGCAGTCAGCGCGTTTTAACTGGTTTGAATACCAAGGCCACGACAGCGTTTTTGAACAACCATTGACAGAAAATGAATTCCAGAACCCCATTGCTGCCGGGTTTTATCCGGATCCCAGTATTACCCGTAAGGGCGATGACTATTATATGGTGAATTCTTCATTTGCTTATACGCCGGGACTACCGATATTACACAGTCGTGATTTGGTGCACTGGCAGTTGATTGGCCATGCACTAACTCGCCCTGAACAACTTAAAATGGATAATTTGCAAATATCACGTGGATTATTTGCACCGACAATCCGTTATCACGACGGATTGTTTTATATCATCAATACGGCTGTCGACAGTGGCGGTAACTTTATTGTTACGGCCAAGGATCCTGCCGGTGAGTGGTCCGATCCAGTCTGGTTACCCGAAATTGGTGGTATCGATCCGGATATCTTTTTTGATGACAATGGCAAGGTATATATCACTCACAACGATGCGCCGGTCGGTGAACCCCTATATCAGGGGCATCGGGCCATCTGGATGTGGGAATACGATCTGGACAATAAGCAGGTAGTTAAAGATTCTGGTCGAGTGATTGTTAATGGTGGGACTGATTTAGCTAAGCAACCAATTTGGATTGAAGCGCCCCATGTTTATAAAATTAATGGTTGGTACTATTTATTGTGCGCTGAAGGGGGCACCGGTTATGAGCATTCGGAAGTGGTCTTCCGCACCCGCAATCTGGACGAGCCGTTTGTACCTTATCAGAATAACCCCATTCTGACCCAGCGTGATTTGGATATTGATCGACCTGATCCTATTACGACTGCCGGTCACGCCGATATTGTCCAAACACCACAAGGTGATTGGTGGGCAGTGTTTCTTGCCACCCGCTCCTATGATAAAACCTTTTATAATACCGGGCGTGAGAGCTTTTTATTGCCGGTAAGCTGGCAAGATGATTGGCCGCATATTCTGCAAGCAGGGAAGACTATTCCTTACCATCCAGCAAAACCTACCATCAGTGAATCATTTGAGGTTACCGATGCGTTGACCGGCAACTTTACCTGGCGTGACGAGTTTAGCCAGCCTGTCCTAAGCCCACACTGGAGTTTATTACGTAGTTTCACACACGACTGGTATCAATTGCAGGACGGCCATATCGATATCCGCGCTCTACCGGTTAAATTGAGTTCATTGCAGCAGCCGGCCTTTATCGGTCGTCGTCAACAGCATATGAAGTATAGCGCTAGAACAGAATTGCAGTTACCGGCGACCGAGCATCTATCTGCCGGACTGGTGGCCTTCCAAAATGAACATTTTCACTATTATTTGGGAACAGAAAAGACGCCAAGTGGTTATCAGGTGTTTATAGAGCAAGCTAAAGGCGAAGAGCCGGTGATGATTACCAGTCGTGCCATTAGCGCTGACGCAGGCCAATCTATAGTGTTAGAGATTGACGGTGATAAAGACAAAATCAGTTTCTCATATCAAGTCGAAGGCAAGGTTAAGGTGGAACTGGCCGAAGATCTTGATGGGAAAATATTGAGTACTGCAATCGCCGGTGGCTTTGTTGGTACCATGATAGGACTGCATAGTCGTCAGGAAATAACCCAATGACAGGTTTGGGTAATGTGGTCAAAACACTATCTCAAGCGCTAAAGGTAGTTGTGTTATGGGGGCTATTTTTACACACGGCTATCGCGAAAGAACCGCAAAGCTATATCAGTTCTGACTATCAGTCAGGTGACGTTGTAATCGCCAGCAAGACAGGGGTTGCCACAATATATGTGGACAGCAGCGATCATAAAGGTGTGAGTCGGGCGGTGAGTAATCTGCATGATGATATTGCTAAAGTAACCGGTCGTAATGGCGCTGTGGTCTCGCAGCCAACTGCCGTCAAATCAATGATTATTGTTGGAACTCTCGGCCACAGTCAGCTAGTCGATCAAATGGTGGATAGTGGCAAACTGGATGTGACCGCGATACGTAATCAATGGGAAGCCTTTCAGATTCAGGCGGTGAATAATCCTGTTGAAGGTGTCGAACAGGCACTGGTGATTGTCGGTAGTGATAAACGCGGCACCATTTTTGGCGTGTATGACTTGTCAGAAAAGATAGGTGTATCGCCTTGGTATTGGTGGGCTGATGTGGCCATTAAGCAGCATGATCAGCTATATGTTCGCGCCAATACCTTAATTCAGGATCAACCTAAGGTGCGTTATCGCGGTATTTTCCTCAATGATGAAGCACCAGCGTTAAGCGGATGGGTCAAAGAAAAGTTTGGTGATTACAATAGTCAATTTTACGAACATGTATTTGAGTTGTTATTGCGCTTAAAGGCCAACTTTTTATGGCCCGCGATGTGGAATAACGCCTTTAGTCTGGATGATCCGAATAATTCCATTTTGGCTGATGAAATGGGCATCGTGATGAGTAATTCTCATCACGAACCAATGATGCGAGCGGATAAAGAGTGGGATCGAGTCGGTAAAGGTAAATGGGATTACGCGGTTAACAAACAAAACCTGTATAAATTTTGGCAGCAAGGCGCGCAGCGGCATAAAAATCTGGAGAGTATTTTTACTCTGGGTATGCGCGGCCAGCAAGATACGCCGATGAGTGAAACCGAAAATATCGGCTTGCTGGAAAAGATAGTCACGGATCAACGGCAGATTTTAAAAGATACCTTTACCGATCGTGACCTTAGCGAAGTACCGCAGGTTTGGACTTTGTATAAAGAAGTGCAGGGCTATTACGAAAGAGGTATGCGCGTCCCGGATGATGTCACTTTACTATGGTCGGATGATAACTGGGGCAATATTCGCCGTTTACCTACGCCAGAAGAACGTAAGCGCAGCGGTGGAGCGGGGATTTATTATCATTTTGACTACGTGGGCGGTCCTCGCTCTTATCGTTGGATCAACTCGACCCAAATTGCCAAAATTTGGGAGCAGATGAATCTGGCATATCAATATGATGCTAGACAAATCTGGATCACCAATGTGGGTGATTTAAAGCCAATGGAATTCCCTACCGATTTCTTTTTGCGCATGGCGTGGGATCCTGAGCAGTGGCCGAAAGAAAAGCTGCAAGAATTTGGTCAGCAATGGGCGGCGCAGCAGTTTGGTCAGCAATATGCCGAACAGGTTGAACATTTGTTAACGGCTTACACTCGTCATAATGCAAGGCGTAAACCCGAATTACTGGACGAAAATACCTATAGTCAATTGCATTATAACGAGGCCGCGCGGATCTCAGCCGAACTGCAGGGATTAGTGTCCGAAGCCGAATCTTTGTATCGTAAAATCCCGGCCGATAATCAAAGTGCGTTTTTCCAGTTAGTGTTGCATCCGATCAAGGCTAATAGCATCTTGTTTGAGTTATATAACAATGTGGCGAAAAACCGTTTATATGCCCAACAGGGAAGGGCTAGCACTAATCAGTATGCTGAATTAGCCAGACAGAAATTTAGTGAAGATGCGCAATTAACTCAACAATATCATCAGTTGGAAGATGGTCGTTGGAACCATTTTATGGATCAAACCCATATCGGTTATACCCATTGGAACAATCCTCCAGCCAATACGATGCCTTATGTGGCAGAGAACCAGCTCGCCGATGTGGCAGATATGGGGGTTGCGGTGGAAGGCAGTGTGGCAGCTTGGCCACAAACGGGGACGCTGAGTTTGGAATCATTTAGTCCCTATGGGCAATCCAAACGGTATATCGATATTTATAACAAAGGTACTCAGTCATTTCAATTTGAGGCAAGCGCCTCTGAGCCATGGATTAAGATCAGTAAAACCCAAGGCAATGTGTTGGTTGAACAGCGGGTCTGGATCAGTATTGATTGGCAAAAAGCGCCAAAGGGCGAGTTATCCGGTTCAGTGTTAATAAAGGGAACCGGTTGGGGCGGTGCCACCGTAACGATACAGGCCTTTAATCCACAAGCGCAGCCTGAACATGGTTTTGTGGAAGCTGATGGTTATGTTTCGATGGATGCGGCCAGCGGTAAGGTATTGAATAATCATGAGGGTAGTAGCTGGCAGAAAATTCCGTTATATGGGCGTTCGCCGTCGGCGATGTCGAGCTTTGCTCCCCTTGATCATAGCTTTACGGATCCACTCAGTGCGCCTTATCTTGAATATGATGTGTACCTGTTTAATCCTGAGCAATTAGAAGTACAAACCATTGTGGCTCCCACCCTTAATTTTGTGCCGGGGCGTGGCTTACGTTTTGCGATAGGTTTTGATGACCAACCACCGCAAGTCATCGATATTCTGGCCAATAGTCAGCATAGTGACTGGCAAAAGGCAGTCAGTGATGGCGTTCGTAAAGTATTCAGTCAACATCATTTACAACAATCAGGCTCACATAAACTCAAAGTGTATATGTTGGATCCTGCAGTGGTGATACAAAAAATTATAATTAATACAGGTGGATTACAACCCAGTTATCTTGGTCCATCTGAGAGTCAATATTTGTAGTGGAGAGAAAGTGTGAAGATCACCGAAGCTAAAGTCATTGTGTGTTGCCCCGGGCGTAATTTTGTCACGCTAAAAATTATGACCGATGAAGGATTGTATGGGGTTGGCGATGCAACTCTGAATGGGCGTGAGAAATCGGTGGTAGCTTACTTGGAAGATTACATAGTACCGATGTTAATAGGTAAAGATCCGCAGCGTATCGAAGACATCTGGCAATATTTATATCGTGGAGCTTATTGGCGTCGCGGTCCAGTTGGCATGACCGCTATTGCTGCCGTGGATACGGCACTGTGGGATATCAAAGCCAAAGCGGCCAATATGCCGTTGTATCAATTACTCGGTGGTCGAAGCCGTGATAAAATTATGGTTTATACCCATGCGAACGGAGCTGATTTACCGTCAACCTTAGATGCGGTGGGTAAAGCCATCGATCAGGGGTATAAGGCCATTAGGGTGCAGTCGGGGATTCCCGGCGTAGCCAGTACTTATGGAGTGGCAAAAGACGGCGGTAAATATGAACCGGCCGACTCTGATTTACCTTCAGAAAGCGTCTGGTCTACCGAAAAATACCTTAACTATACCCCCACCTTGTTTGCTGAAGTGCGTCGCCAGTATGGCGATGATATTCATCTGTTACATGATGTGCATCACCGACTCACACCGATAGAAGCAGGGCGTTTAGGTAAAGAGTTAGAGCCTTATCATTTGTTCTGGATGGAAGATGCGGTACCTGCAGAAAATCAGGAAAGCTTTAAACTGATCCGCCAGCACACCACCACGCCTATTGCGGTGGGGGAAGTATTTAACTCTATCCATGATTGCCGTGAGCTGATTCAGAATCAGCTAATTGATTATATTCGCTCCACCATTGTACATGCCGGTGGTATTACTCAACTGCGTCGTATTGCTGATTTTGCCGCGTTATATCATGTGCGTACCGGTTTTCATGGTGCTACCGATTTATCGCCAATCTGTATGGGAGCCGCGCTGCATTTTGATTATTGGGTACCTAATTTTGGTATTCAGGAGCATATGCCGCATAGCGAGTTGATGGAATCGGTTTTCAGTCGTGATTATCAGTACAAAGACGGTTATTTTACCCCCGGTGAAAAGAGTGGGCATGGTGTGGATATCGATGAGTCGTTAGCCAAAAAATACCCTTATCAACGCGCGTGTTTACCGGTTAATCGACTGGAAGATGGGACGCTGTGGAACTGGTAGTCATCCATAAAAAGTATTAACATTTTTATTATTTTTAGCTTAAAAAACTTAGTAAAAGCCGTTTTTCAATGCGATGAAAGACGGCTTTTGAATATGATATTTTTATCATTTTTCCGCAGTAATAATACTCAAAAAAATTAATTTATTGATTTTTAAGTATAAATATATACGTTTTAAACTTCGTTTTTATCATTTTCTCGTCGACATTGTAATTGTTACTAAAATGTTTCGATTTATTGTTTTAATGTTGCGAAATTTGCGCTAACGTTTGACTGCTAACAAGCTGTCGCGCACTATCCATACTGAAACATACCTATATTTGAGATGAATGTGGTGGCTTGTTGATAAATGTTGTAAACGTTTTCAATGTGTAGCTTGCCGTAAGAGCAGGAATTAGCAATAACGTATGTTAATAATGAGACGACAGTGGAGTATAACGATGGCACATCAACGTGTTAATTCGAACAATAATAAATTGAATAAACCTATCTTCAGAAAGTCATTAATTGCCATGGCAATGATGGGGCTAAGCATGACTGCTTATGGTCAGCAAGCTGAGCCAGCAGCGGATGCCGATAAAACTGCGGATGAACAAGGTGTTGAGCAAATTGAAGTTCGTGGTACCAGAGCGAACCTACTTAATGCACAGAATCTTAAACGTAATTCAGATACGGTAGTGGATTCCATTACTGCTAGTGATATTGGTTCACTACCGGATCGAAGTGTACTGGAAGCGATTCAACGTTTGCCCGGTGTATCGGTAGAACGTTTTGCCGGTCCAGATGATCCTGATCACTTCAGTGTTGAAGGCTCTGGCGCGATTATTCGTGGTATGACTCAAACACGTTCAGAGTTTAATGGCCGTGATTCGTTTACAGCTAACTCTGGTCGCGGCTTGTCATTTCAGGATGTATCACCTGAATTAATGGGTGGTGTAGACGTGTATAAGAGCCAAACTGCCGATATGATAGAAGGCGGTATTGGAGGTACGATCAGTTTACGTACCCGTAAGCCATTTGATTCACAAGACCGTGTTTTTGCTTTTAATGCCGATTATTCTTACGGTGACATTGCCGAACAAGGTAGCCCTACCTTTTCTGCCTTGTACAGTGATCGTTGGGAACTGGCTAGTGGTGCTGAGTTTGGGCTGTTACTTAACTATGCTAATTCAACGTTGCACGGTGCCTCTGAAGGTATTCAGTCTGATGCCTACGTTCAATATAAAGCTAGCGATATAGCTGGTGCTGAAGATTTTGTTGGTGATGGCTCCGGTACAGTATGGATGCCCAATGCGGCTAACTTATTAAAAAAAGTAGATGACCGTAAACGGGAAGGTTTTTCTACTGCAATGCAGTTTGAAACCGCTGATGACAGTTTATTAGCGACTTTCCAATATATCCGCTCAGATGCCAAACTTTCTTGGCATGAGCAGGCGATTAAATATCAAGGTAGCTATAAGCAAAATGTCGCTGGTGAAGATGCTTCTCGTCCATTAGACGGAACTCAATTTGCTTTTGATGATATGGGCCGTTTTGAATCCGGTACTATTACTCAAGGCGCTGGAGGCTGGCGTTCTGCTGATGGTAACCAGGATCATGTACCTCGCCAATGGGGTGATAACCCTACTAACCAATTTGGACATAAAACCCAATTGGATAGCCGAGTTAAAGATACCAGCACGTTGGTGGAAGACTATTCACTGAATTTACGCTGGTTGGCGACTGAAAACCTGACATTAACCGGTGATATTCAATATATTAAAGCCGATACTAGTGATGATGATGTGGTAGTGCACACAGGAACCTTTGCCGCTCAGCAATATGATGTCACAGGCAGTATGCCTGAAGTAACGCTGATTGAACCATGGTTAGGTGCTCGTGATGCCAATCCTGATGCGTTTGCGACAGGTTATCCTGGTTTCTCTGGTGATTCTGCCGGTGACAGCAATTACTTTAATGATCCTAATTCATACTTCTTACGTTCAGCGATGGATCATTATGAGCGCTCTGAAGGGGACTCTCTTGCGGCACGTTTAGATGGTAAATATTTCCTTGAAAATGCAGGCATTTTTAATTCAGTGGAAATGGGTGTTCGTTATGCCAAACGTGAACAGACTATTCGTAAAACAGACTGGAACTGGGGGGCATTAGGCCCAGAGTTTAGTGGTTCTGCTCCGGCGGCATGGTTGGCTACTACGTCTGAGATTGACCCAAATGCTTATGAGTCCGTAGATTGGTCTGATTTCATGGGCGGTAATGTTGCCACTATTCCGGGTAATAAAACCATTCATATGACCGAAGCGTATGTGCGCTCGATTATGGAAGGTGCTAAACCTTACATGACGGCAGGTGGCTCTTGGGTTCCTTACCGGGATCGTGACGGGGTTGATGCTGAATTTGGCCTTTTCACTCCGGGAGAAGTGAGTAATACCACTGAAACCAATAACGCCGTTTATGTGCGACTGAACTTTGAAGGGGATGATGACATTCGTTATACCGGTAACATTGGTGTGCGTTATGTGGAGTTAAAACGTGAAGCTACAGGCTCGGTGCGTTTCCCTGATTTAGTACCTGATTTTGCGCCACCAGCGTCAATTGGTAATGTTCAGTTAACACCAGAGATCGTAACTGGTTTTATTAATGATCAAATTGCGGCAGATCCAAGTTTAACCGCGCGTGACGTAATTGAAGCCAATGAGTGGATCAGTGACCAAAATAATTATTTATCCGATGCATCAAGAGGCTTTGGTAATGATTATGAGCAAGAATTGGCAGCTGAGAAAACCTTCAAAATGTTTTTACCCAGCTTTAACCTTAAAGTTGAGTTAACAGACGACTTAATCGGCCGTTTAGCCTTCTCGAAGGCAGTAGCCTTACCGGATATGGGGGATGTAACAAACTATGCATCCTTGGGCGGTAGTGATGTGACAACCATACGTGCAGGAGGCCCCATTGACCCTGAGAATCCGCCTGAGCCGGAAGATAATCTGATTCAGGAAGCTTATGTGGGCTCTTGGACAGGCAGTGGCGGTAACCCGTTGTTGGAGCCGATGGAGTCGGTTCAGTACGATATTGGCTTGGAATGGTATTTTGCTGATGTGGGGCAATTAAGTGCCACGATTTTCCATAAAGACTTGAGTAATTACTTTATTCAAGGTGGTTTCCCACGTTCCTTTACTAACCCTTCTACCGGTGAAGAACAAACGGTATTAGTGTCTACCACGACTAATGGTGGTGAAGGTACTATGGATGGTTTAGAAGTGGCATATCAGCAATTCTTTGATATGTTACCTGAGCCTTGGGATGGTTTAGGTATTCAAGCTACTTATACCTATATTGATGCCAGTGGTGTACCTAACAATGAAGAATCTTATGATGATGCTTCTTGGGTGGGGAATTTGGATAATGACACGGGTATTCGAGTAACATTGGATAACGTGCCGTTGCAAGGACAATCTAAGAACACCGTCAACTTGGTGGGCATGTATGAGAAAAATGGTTGGAGTGCTCGTTTGGCCTACAACTGGCGTTCCCGTTATCTGCTGACCACTCGTGATGTTATTAGTAAAGCGCCATTATGGTATGACGATCACGGGCAGTTGGATGGTTCTGTGTTTTACAATGTCACCGATAATATAACGGTGGGATTACAGGGCACCAACCTGACTAACTCTGTATCTGAAACCATCATGATATTGAATGATGATTATCTGGAAGCAGGTCGTTCATGGTTTGAATCTGATCGCCGTATAGCCTTTGTTGTACGTGGTAATTTTTAAATACATCATTGCTTAATTAACTTTAATGCGCTCTGAGTCATCAGGGCGCATTTTTGTTTCTATTGATAAAATAGGTATTTCTCAATATTTCTGATTGTTACTGGTATAAAGTGATAATCACAGAAGTTGAGGTTTGAATCAGAATTGGTGATGGAAAAAACAAAAGTCGTTATTGTAGGTGGAGGCTCTGCTGGTTGGATGACAGCCGCAGGACTAGCTTGCTTTTTACCTACCCAGCAGTTTGAGATCATTCAAATAGAATCGAGTATGATTGGTACGGTTGGTGTCGGAGAAGCCACGATTCCGCATATTCGACAATTTAATCAAATGCTAGGCATTGATGAAAATGAGTTTATGCGCGCCACCGGTGCAACGTATAAATTAGCTATTCAGTTCGAGGGGTGGGGAACGCCCCAAAGTTGCTACATGCACCCGTTTGGCCGCAGTGGGCATGATATCAATGGCATTAATTTTCATCATTTTTGGTTACATCTGCAGCAACAGGGCAATATCCCTGAATTCGATCAATTTTCTATCGCGGTAGTTGCGGCGCTTAAGCATAAGTTTCAGTATCAACAGCAAGATAAAAATCCATTACTCGCGGATTATAGTTATGCATTTCATCTTGATGCGACGTTATATGCTCAATATTTAAAGTCTTACTCGTTAAAGCGCGGTGTCATGGCTATTGAAGGCAAAGTTAACCAAGTTAATCTTGCGCCTGAAAGCGGTGATATTCAGTCGGTACAACTCGAATCAGGGCAAATTATTTGTGGTGATTTGTTTATTGATTGTTCTGGTTTTCGTGGAGTGTTAATTGAGCAAGCATTAAAAACCGGTTATCAGGATTGGACCCATTGGCTACCGTGCGATAAAGCGTTGGCAGTGGCGAGCCAAAAGGCTATCAATCCGCCTCCCTACACACGTTCAGCGGCCAAAAAAGTCGGCTGGCAATGGCGGGTGCCGGTTCAACATCGAACCGGTAATGGACTGGTATTTTGTAGTGAGTATTTGTCTGATGATGAGGCTCATACTATTTTGCTCGACGGTCTTGAAGAGCCTGCTTTGGCCGAGCCCAGAATGTTACGTTTTACTACCGGTAAACGTAATCAATCATGGCATAAGAACTGTGTCGCGATTGGGTTATCCGCGGGCTTTTTAGAGCCGCTGGAATCAACTAGTTTGTATTTAACCCAAATAGCCATTCAGAAGTTGATTGAATACTTTCCTGTCGATCAGGCATGTGAGGTAGAGCGAAATGCATTTAATCAGCATTTAGATACCGAATATGAACGAGTCAGAGATTTTCTGATTTTACATTACAAACTTAATCAGCGTGAGGATTCGGAATTTTGGCGATATTGCCAAAATATGCCAATCCCTGATTCATTGCAGCAACAAATGACACTGTTTAAACAAAGTGCTCACATCAGCCTTTATCGCCAAGGATTGTTTATGCCTGCAAGTTGGTTGTCCGTTTATCTAGGCCAAGGCTGGTTGCCACAACAGTACGACCCTAGGGTATTGGCTTATCCTACCGATAAATTGCAGCGATACGTGCGGCAACTCGCTGAGCAGATTGATAAAACGGCGCAAGGAATGCAAAGCCACAATGTCGCGATCGAGCAAACGCGACGCACTGAGTTTAATGGGTATCCTAAGGCTCCGCTAAGTTTGTATGGCGGTAGAGCATGAATAACTCAGGGGGCATTAAACACATAGTGTTGGTCGGGGAGCATCTACCCTTGATGATGTCTGCCGCGATTTTATCATCACAGTTGGCCGATCAGCCCGTCCGTATTAGTGCAGTAGAAATAAAAGGGAAAGTGAATAGCCAAGTAGAATGCACGGGCAGTGAATTTATTCCCTTGTGCGACATCTTAAAATTACCATTCCAAGCAGTATTGTCACAATCTCAGGGCACATTCAGTTTAGGGCAGCGTTATTTATATGAGCAGCGTGAATGGTTTGTACCTTATGGGCAGTATGGCATTCAAACGGCAGACAGTGAATTCATGCAGGGGTTATTTAGGCTTCTGCAGCAGGATCATACTATTCAAATTGAATCAGCATGTATTGCTATACAGGCTGCTCGACAGGGAAAGTTCGCTATCCCTCCAGCTAGTCGGCCCGATTTACATCAAGCTCTAACGTTTGCGGTTAATTTGGATGCTAGTGCCTATGCACAGCAACTTAAACAGTTTGCATTAGCGCATAAAGTCACTTTTTTGCAAGCTGATCATGTGACAGCGACTCGTGGGAAGAATCAGCATATAGAGTCGATAAAGCTAGATGGTCAGCAAAATATCACAGCGGATTTCTGGATTGACTGCAGCGGAGAATCAGGCTGTTTAACGGATGATGAAGATGATATTGCCACTGGAATTATTGATGCGCATTGGGACAAACTGGCAGAATGTATTATCGAGGATCCAGCTAGTATTGATCAGCCCTTTAACCAACTACAAGTCACATCTTGGGGGTGGTTAAAAAAGAGCGCTTTAACCGAACGAACCGGTGTACAACTAGAATATGCTAGCCAACAAGTGAGTGAAGCTGAAATCAATCAATGGTTATCGGATTATTTGTCATTATCGGTCGGACAGACAGAAAAAATTGTGCATCGGCAAAACCAACTACAGATGCGCAAAAAAGTGTGGCGTGGTAACTGTTTGTTGGTTGGTAGTGCAGCGGTTAATAATAGTAAGCTGTTTTTTTCAGAATTGTTTTTTGTACAAGCCGCGCTGATACAATTTTTGGGGCTATATCCATCGTTAACTAATCAGGCTATTAATGCCCACTACTTTAATCAACAATGGCAGCAGTTTGTTGATGAAGCCAATGATTATGTACAGTGCCATTATTGGCTGATTGAACAACAAGAAGGTAAACGAGAATTAATGGTATCCGCAACCTTGCAACAGCGATTGGAAATGTTTCAGCGATTGGGGCGTTTACCATTGGCTAATAGCGATGCAGTTAGCGACAACGCGTGGTATAGCTTATTAACTGGTATGGGGATTCGCCCACAACAGCCAAGCTTATATTTATCTAATCTCAGTAATGAACAGCTTCATCATTCATTTATTCAAATAACGTCATCTATTGATAACCTGGTGGCTGGAATGCCCCGTTATCGAGATTTTTATCAACAGTTTATTCGTTCATAAAACGATGTCTTTTTAGATGTGGAAGTCATAACAATATGCAAAACAACAAAATAAACAAAATATTAATTCTAGGAGGGGGAACTGCTGGCTGGATGGCCGCAGCGGCTTTGTCCAAAGTGCTAGGTAATGACTTTTGTCAAATTCAGCTGGTTGAATCGGAACAAATCGGTACGGTAGGCGTGGGTGAGGCAACTATCCCGCAAATTCAGCTGTATAACCAGTTGCTCGGTTTTGATGAAGATGAGTTTGTGCGTAAAACTCAGGCCACATTTAAGTTAGGGATCCAGTTTGTTGATTGGGACAAACCTGGCAGCAGTTATTTTCATGCCTTTGGTGATGTCGGCAAAGATATGGATGGGGTACATTTTTACCAGTATTGGTTAAAAATGCGCGCGCAGGGAAAAGCTGCACATATCGACGAATACACGCTAACCGCTATGGCATGTCACGAAAATCGCTTTATGCGTTCTATTGATGCGGGTAACTCTCCACTATCTAATATCGCTTATGCGTTCCATTTTGATGCCGGGTTATATGCCAAATACTTACGAGAACTATCTGAAGCCAAAGGCGTAGTGCGTACCGAAGGAAAAGTGGTCAAAACTAATTTGCGTGAGGACGGATTTATCCATTCGGTGCAACTGGATGATGGTAATGAATATCAAGCTGACTTTTTTATTGATTGTTCAGGCTTTAAAGGGGTACTGATAGAAGAAGCGTTACAAACTGGTTATGAAGACTGGTCGCACTGGTTGCCTTGTGATCGTGCGGTGGCGGTACCTTGTGCTAGTGCCGGTGAACCATGGTCGTATACTCGTTCCACCGCTCGAAAAGCCGGTTGGCAATGGCGTATTCCACTGCAAAATAGAATCGGGAATGGCCATGTTTATTGTAGTAAATATATGTCTGATGAAGAGGCAACCCAGATTCTACTGGAAAATCTGGATGGTGAGGCTTTGGCTGAGCCTAAATTATTGCGGTTTGTGACCGGAAAACGTAACAAAAGCTGGAACAAAAATTGTCTGGCATTGGGGCTGGCTGCCGGATTTATGGAACCGCTGGAATCCACCAGTATTCATTTGGTGCAATCTGCGTTATCGAAGTTATTCAGCTTTTTTCCCAACAAAAATTTCGATCAGGAAGATATTGACGAATATAACCGTCAAATCGATTTTGAATACGAACGCATTCGTGATTTTTTGATCCTGCATTATTACGCAACGGAACGGAATGATTCACCCTTTTGGGATTATTGCCGAAGCATGCCAGTGCCCCCTGAATTGACCCAAAAAATTGAGCAATTTAAGCGCAATGGTCGCATTGCCCGTTTTAATAATGAAATGTTTAATGATTTAAGCTGGTTTGAGGTGATGTACGGTCAGGGGATTAGGCCTGAATCCTACCATGCGCTGGTGGATGCTTTTAGTGATGAAGAGTTGCAACGTCGATTAGATAGCATTAAGTCTGTTGTGCGTAAATCGACCGATTATATGCCTGGCCATCAGGAGTTTATCGATAAGCATTGTAAAGCGGAGAAAATGTAAGCTAATGTCAGGCAACGACAGGGCTACCTCGATAGCAACTCTCCATGCTGATTTTAGCTACCAGATTCAGACAATTGGTGACGAACAGCAACCGTTGATTATTGTTGATCAGTATTTGACTGAAGCCGAAAGTTTGATTGATTTTGCCCTGCAGCAACACAATGTCTTGCCTGCCAGCGGATTGTATCCGGGGTTACGTTCACCGGTGCCGCAAACTTATAAACAAGCTGTGTTAGAGCATCTTTCAGCTTTAATTTGCCGAACATTTTGTTTAACACCGGATGATATAAAAAGTGTCGACAGTTATTTTTCTTTGGTGACCACGCCAACGGCACAGTTGCAACCCGCACAGCGTATCCCTCATTTTGACCAGCCTAACCCAGACGAAATCGCGATGTTGCATTATCTTTGCGGAGCGCAACATGGTGGGACATCGTTTTATCGTCATCGGCAGACTCGTTATGAATATGTGGATATGGGCAGAACCGATGAGTATTTTCGTCAACTGGATGCAGATGTTGCTCAATACGGTATGCCGGAAGGTTATATTGATGGTGATACACCGTTGTTTGAGCGAATTAAATCTGTGCCGGCCAAATTTAATCGTTTGTTGATTTACCGATGTTCCAGCTTGCATTCTGGCAATATTGGCGAGGACTATTCATTTGATATGAATCCGACCACGGGCCGATTCACTATTGCATCTTTTTTGCATTGTTGATGATGAAAGTACCTCTAAATGATACTTTTTAATTTAGCGCGAGGTTAAATACTCTATGACTAACAGTATGTTTCCCGATCATGGCCATTTTGAACTCAAAATTGAAGGGAATGTTTTGGTCGTTGATGCTGAAGGCCCCGCCAATATTGAGCTTATTCAACGCTATCGACGTGAGGTACAAGTTTTTCGGCAACAGTTAGCCGGCTCAGTATGGGGAAATCTGGTTATTTTTCATGGTGACTCATTAATAACCCATGAAGCGACTGAAGCCATGAAAAGCTCTATTGCCGATGCCAAGCAAGCAGGTATGGCTGCCGTAGCGGTGCTGTTAGATAATGTAATGTACAGTAATATGGCAATCCACTTATGGGGAAGTTTTTACCAGCAAGTGGGGTTGCCCCACGCGTTTTTTACCGATGAGCAACTTGCTAGACAGTGGTTGGCAGACCAATTGAATCAAATGAGTACTGAAAAGTAACTTTAACCTGGAATAAAATTGAGCCTGCGCTACTTCATTCATGCAGGCTCCGACAACTCCTGTTAATTCTGTTTCGCTTTTCTAAACCTAGCCATTAACAATAAACCCAATCCTAATAAAACTAAAGCCGAAGGTTCAGGTACTGGTTCTCCTTTGATTTCTCGGCGCAATTTGGAGGCAAGATTAGCTTCAAAATCAGCAAAGCTATTCGCGGTGACAAAAAAGCCTCCCCCAGCGGTTGTTAGATTATTAAGGAAAGTTGTACCTATGCCATTGCCTACTCCTATGGCATTGACCACAATACCGTTACTGTTAGCCAAAGAGGCTTGATTCAAGGCTAATGATTGTTCAGAGTTTGGGTTAGGGTTTCCATCTGTGGAAATATCGACGATTTGTCGATCTCCATCGACACCATTACTCATAATGGCGATTAAAGCGGCTTGTAAGCCAGAGCCTGTCCATGTGGCACCAGTAGAAAAACCAGTTCGATTAACCAACCCTACTGCGGCAGAGAAAGCTGCAGCACTAGCGTTATCGGTAATCGTATGCCAAGACACTTTTTCGGCTACTTTTGCGCCGAATAAGATCATATTAACCAGTAACGAATCACCAGCATTTAAATGATCATCAAAAAATGTACTAGAAGCAAAAATATTCTCGTAGGCATCTATTTGTAAACTGAAATCGGAGTTACTAATACTGCCAGAGGCATCGACTAATAATGAAAGTTCAACAATAGTCGCATTACTGGTGGTACTAAAAGATAATCCAAGGATCAGTGGGATAAGCGTACGCTTAATGAATTTTTTCATTGTTTCTCCTAAACATATTCAAAGTAAAATCAAATTAACAAATTGCTATTTCAATTTCGGTACTTTCCAAAAGCGTCAGGAGAGACGTCAACCGTTGTTGATGCAGAGTCTAAGCATTAACTGTTCCATAAAGTTAAAATCCTTACTTATCAAAATGTTGGTTTTTTTTTGAATAATTGGTGTGTTTCTCGTGTAAAGAAATTTGACATTAAAAATAGACATGGAGGCAAATTACGGACTGATTTATTGATGAGACGGGTATTTTTAGGTTTTTACTCGTCGTTAACTGCCGCATAATAGAAAGATTAATTGATATAAGGGTAGCTAATTGTCCGGTAAGTTATTTAAATCTGGTGTAATTGTCAGCTCGATGACCTTTTTGTCACGTGTTATGGGCTTGGCCCGTGATGTGATTGTAGCCAATCTACTGGGCGCTGGCGGCACCGCTGATGTATTCCTGTTAGCCAATAAAATTCCCAATTTTTTGCGTAGACTGTTTGCCGAAGGTGCGTTTGCCCAAGCCTTTATCCCAATGTTAAGTGAAGTCCATCACCAGAATGATGAACAGCAATTGCGCCTATTTGTGGCACGGGTATCCGGCACGTTAGGGACGTTGGTGATGCTGGTGACGATACTAGGTGTGGTGGGTTCACCGGTGCTGGCGATGCTATTTGCTAATGGTTGGTTTATTGACTATCTCAACGATGGTCCCGACGCAGGCAAGTATGAACTGACTAGCCTAATGCTTAAAATTACTTTTCCTTACCTGTTTTTTGTCACCCTAACGGCTTTATCCGGAGCCATTCTCAATACGTTGAACAAGTTTGCTGTAGCGGCGTTTACCCCCGTGTTATTGAACGTTGCGATTATCAGTGCAGCATTATATTTGTCACCTCATTTGGAGACGCCTGCGATTGGTTTGGCATGGGGCGTATTTTTAGGTGGGTTAATTCAATTTTTGTTCCAAATTCCATTTTTGCGGCAAACTGGTTTGTTAGTGAAGCCCAAATGGGGGTGGCGCGATCCTCAAGTGTCGAGAGTCAGAAAACTGATGATTCCAGCATTATTTGGTGTGTCGGTCAGTCAGATTAATTTATTGTTTGATACCTTTATCGCCAGTTATTTACAAGATGGTTCTATTAGCTGGTTATATTATGCAGATCGTTTGCTGGAGTTTCCGTTGGGGCTGTTCGGGATTGCGATTGCCACCGTCATATTACCTACATTGTCGCGAAATCACGCCGCGCAGGATCATCGATTATTTTCCAGTAATATGGATTGGTCGGTGAAAATGATTTGTTTGTTAGGGATCCCCGCTGCGACAGGACTGATTGTGTTGGCTGAGCCAATGTTATTAGTACTGTTCCAGCGTGGCGAATTTTCTCCTGTCGATGCCACTATGGCGTCCTATAGCTTGATTGCTTACGCCAGCGGATTACTTAGCTTTATGTTGATTAAAGTTTTGGCTCCCGGATTTTATTCTCGTCAAGATGTTAAAACTCCGGTCAAATATGGTATTTGGGCGATGATTGCCAATATGGGCTTTAATGTAATTTTTGCTTATCAATATGGCTATGTGGGACTAGCAATAGCAACCTCACTATCGGCATTATTGAATGTATCGTTGTTATATCAACGTCTGCATCGTAGCGATATTTACCAATGTGGATTGCCCACGTTAATCTTTGTTGCTCGTGTTGCCGTGTCGGCAGTGATTATGGCAGTCGGTTTAGTCTGGTTATTACCGGTAATAAGCCAGTGGATACAATGGTCTACCTGGCAGCAAATTGGGGTATTGAGTGGCAGTATTATCTGCGCCGCGTTGGTTTTTTTAACGAGCTTATTTTTACTTGGCGCGAGACCCGACGCCCTAGTCAGAAATCACTCAGCGATGACTAATGTAGATAGTTGATCCTGTCTGGCAACAAATAAATCTCAATCCGTCAGGTGCAGATGCTTTTTTTACGAGCATAGTTAGTTATAATCCGCTGTTTTTTACGCGTACTCTATACACGTTAATAATTAAAGTGGGCGGTATTAGAGTCAATTGATGAGGTAACGGTGGAATTAGTTAGGGGTTTGCACAATATTCGACACAGACATAAGGGCTGTGTGTTGACGATTGGCAAATTTGACGGGGTGCACCTTGGCCATCAGGCGGTATTAAAGAATTTGGTGGAACAAGCTCGTAAGATGTCATTACCGGCTACGGTAATGGTATTTGAACCCCAGCCTGAAGAATTATTCCGGCCCGATACAGCACCTGCACGTTTAAGTCGTTTGCGCGATAAATATACCGAACTAAAAAAGCTCGGTGTGGACAGACTGATTTGTGTTAAGTTTGATCGTCACTTTTCGCTACAAAGTGCCCGTCACTTTGTTGAAGATTTACTGGTAGATAAATTGGGTATCCAATTTTTAGTGGTTGGTGACGACTTTCGCTTTGGCCATGATCGTACCGGTGATTTTAAAATGCTGCAGATGGAAGGGCAGCAATGTGGATTTAGTGTGGTAAGTACCCAAAGTTTCCGTTTGCAGGATTGCCGAATTAGCTCCACTGCCGTGCGCAATGCGTTAGCTGAGGGTGATATGGCATTGGCTGAATCCATGCTGGGACGCAAGTTCAGTATTGCCAGCAAAGTCATCCATGGCGACAAAAAAGGTCGGACGATTGGTTTTCCTACCGCCAACTTATTGCTCAACCGATGTAAAGCCCCCGTTGCAGGGGTCTTTGCCGTTAGGGTAAAAAGCGCTTTGGGGGTATTTGATGGTGTGGCCAATATTGGGACCCGTCCAACACTGAATGGCACCCGTTCTCAGTTAGAAGTGCATTTATTTGATTTCGATGAACATTTATACGGTTGTCATATTGAAGTAGAATTACTGAAAAAATTGCGTGATGAACGAAGATTTGCCTCTTTGCAGCAATTACAGCAGCAAATACAAATCGATGCTCAACAGGCCCGAGAATTTTTATCCTTGCCTAATAGCTAAGGCGAAACACTTTTTTAATGGGATATATCCCAATGGGAATGTCCTCAACAATAATGACTGGATTTAACAACAAATGAGCGATTACAAGCATACTCTGAATTTGCCGGAAACTGAGTTTCCCATGCGTGGTAATTTAGCCCAGCGGGAGCCACAGATGCTCAAGCACTGGACCGATACTGAGCTCTATTACAAAATCCGTCAGGCTAAAAAAGGTAAAACCCCTTTTGTTTTGCATGACGGCCCTCCTTATGCCAATGGTGATATTCATATTGGCCACGCAGTGAATAAAATTCTTAAAGACATTATTGTAAAAGCTAGAACGTTGTCAGATTTTGATGCCCCTTATGTGCCCGGCTGGGATTGTCATGGTTTGCCCATAGAGTTGCAGGTCGAAAAGAAAGTCGGTAAACCCGGTCAAAAAGTCAGCGCAGCAGAATTCAGACAAAAATGCCGTGATTACGCCAATAAGCAAATCGACGGTCAGAAAAAGGATTTCATCCGTTTAGGGGTATTAGGCGAGTGGGATAATCCGTATAAAACCATGGAGTATCGCTCCGAAGCCGACATTATCCGCGTATTAGGTAAAGTGATTGACGCAGGACACATTGAAAAAGGCTTTAAGCCGGTGCATTGGTGTACAGATTGTGGCTCGGCGTTGGCCGAAGCTGAAGTGGAATACAAAGATAAACAGTCGCCAGCTATTGATGTGGCTTTTAAAGTCATTGATACCCAGAACGTTGCTGATTTATTCGATCATCCCGATGGACATGCGGGGCAGGGTGAAATTTCGGTGGCGATCTGGACAACTACGCCTTGGACATTGCCAGCTAACCGCGCTATTAGCGTTAATGCTGAACTTGATTACTGTCTGGTACAAATTGAAGATGACCATAATCCTCGTCGACTGATTTTGGCATCGGATTTGGTCAAAGATTGTATGGATCGTTTTGGATTCGATCATTACCACGCGTTGGGTTATTGCAAAGGCCAGGCGCTTGAGTTGGTTCAAGTACAGCATCCTTTTTATGATTTTTCCGTCCCGGTTATTTTAGGTGACCATGTCACGACTGATTCTGGTACGGGGCTAGTCCACACTGCGCCAGGCCACGGTGTGGATGACTTTAATGTGGGTCGTCAATATGATCTCGAAGTGGCTAATCCAGTTGCGGCAAACGGAGTTTATTTCCCAGAGACCGAACTTTTTGGTGGCCAGCATGTATTTAAAGCCAATGCCTCAATAGTTGAGGTGTTGGAACAAAAAGGTGCGTTGTTACATCACCATGCGTTTGAACACAGTTATCCCCATTGTTGGCGACATAAAACGCCAATTATTTTTCGTGCTACCCCGCAGTGGTTTATTAGCATGGAGAAGAATGGTTTACGTCAAAAATCATTAGAACAAATTAAACAAACTCGCTGGATCCCCGAATGGGGTGAAAGTCGCATCGCAAAAATGGTCGAAGGTCGTCCAGACTGGTGTATTTCCCGCCAGCGTACCTGGGGTGTACCCATTGCGTTATTTGTGCACAAGGATAGCGGAGATTTACACCCACGTAGCGCTGAGTTACTTGAACAAGTAGCCAAACTGGTTGAACAAAAAGGGATTCAGGCGTGGTGGGATTTGGATGACGCCACATTATTAGGTGACGATGCGGGAACCTATATCAAAGTTAAAGATACGTTGGATGTGTGGTTTGATTCTGGTGTGACTCACTTTTTCGTGGTTGACCAGCGTGACGATATTCCGGCATCTGCAGACTTGTATTTGGAAGGTTCTGACCAACATCGTGGTTGGTTTATGTCGTCGTTGATGACCTCGGTGGCAATGAGTGACAAAGCCCCATACAAACAAGTATTAACCCATGGTTTTACCGTCGATGCGAATGGCAAAAAAATGTCCAAATCGATTGGTAATGTCGTCTCTCCACAAGAGGTGATGAACAAACTGGGAGCCGATATTTTACGCTTGTGGGTGGCGTCTACCGATTATCGTGGGGAAATGACGGTTTCCGACGAGATCTTAAAACGTGCAGCCGATTCTTATCGCCGTATTCGAAACACCGCTCGTTTTTTACTGGCAAATTTGAATGGGTTTAACCCAGAGACTGATTTGGTTGCGGCCCAACAGTTGGTCGCGCTAGATCTATGGGCTGTGCAACGGGCTGAACAGTTGCAACAAGAATTGCTGGTGGATTATGACAACTATGATTTCCTGCAAATATGCCAGAAACTAATGCATTTCTGCTCCATCGAAATGGGTAGTTTTTATTTGGACATTATTAAAGATCGGCAATACACGGCTAAATCAGATAGTGTCGCTCGACGCTCCTGTCAAACTGCGCTGTTCCATATTGCTGAAGCGTTAACACGCTGGATTGCACCCATTATGAGTTTTACCGCTCAGGAAATTTGGCAAGCCATGCCCGGAAAGCGCGATGAATTTGTCTTTACCGGCCAGTGGTATCAGGATTTTGGATTAAATGCGGTGCAAGCGACGTTCGACAATGGATTCTGGCAACGCATTATGGCGGTTAAGGATCAAGTCAATGGGGCGCTTGAACAAGCACGCCGTGATAATCAGATTGGTGGCTCATTACAAGCTGAAGTAACGCTTTATGCCACGCCAGAACTGGCTGAAATATTGGCAACATTGGAAGATGAATTGCGCTTTGTGTTGATTACCTCTGCTGCTAAGGTCATCACGGTTGAACAAGCTCCTGATGGCGCAATTGCCACTGAGTTGGATGGATTATGGATTCAAATTAGCGTGTCGGCAGGGGAGAAATGTGTCCGTTGCTGGCATTATCGTGAAGATGTGGGGAGTCAAACTGATCATCCTGAGCTGTGCGTCCGTTGTGTAGACAACATTGAAGGTGAAGGCGAGCAACGTCAATATGCTTAATATGTTTCGTACCTCAGGTCTGCGCTGGCTGTGGTTAACCGTGTTGATGTTAGTTATTGATCAGGTGTCTAAACAGTGGGTGATTGCTGATATGGATTTATATGAATCGATTTCGGTAATCCCTATGTTCAGTATTACTTATGTACAGAATCATGGAGCTGCCTTTAGTTTTTTAAGTACGGAAGGCGGTTGGCAACGTTGGTTTTTTACCGCAATCGCGCTAGTGGTTAGTGTGCTGATTTTATATTGGCTTAAGCAATGTAAAGCTGAACAGAAACTGTTACCTGCGGCCTTTGCATTGGTGCTTAGTGGTGCGTTGGGTAATGTGTACGATCGCCTGCACTACGGTTATGTGATCGATTTTTTAGATGTGTATTATCAGCAGTGGCATTGGCCAACTTTTAATATTGCCGACAGTGCCATTTTTGTTGGCGCGGTGCTATTAATTTTTGATGCATTAAGAAATAACGGTATAAAAGATGAGTGATGTTGGATTAATCAACGCGGATAGCCGCGTAGTATTGCATTTTGATCTTAAATTACAGGACGGTTCGGCGGCTGATAGTACTCGAGTGAATAATAAGCCTGCTCAGCTTAAGATGGGTGATGGCAGTTTGACGGCAAACTTTGAGAAGTGTTTATTAGGTTTAAAAGCCGGTGATAAAAAAGAGTTTAGCCTCACTGCTGACGATGCATTTGGTCAGCCCAATCCGGATAATATTCATCATATGAGTCGCAGTCGTTTCGGACAGGATACGCCCGCTGAAGCAGGAATGATTATCGCCTTTACTCAGCCTGATGGCACTGAAATTCCCGGTATAGTGCGTGATGTTGCCGGTGATTCGGTAACCATTGATTTTAATCATCCATTGGCTGGTCAGGACGTCATTTTTGCCGTTGAAATATTAGAAATTCATTAGCTAGTTATAATAGGGCTAGATAGGTCATTATGAAAATTCATCTTGCTAATCCCCGCGGTTTTTGTGCCGGTGTTGATCGGGCTATCACCATTGTTGAGCGTGCGCTGGAGATCTTCGAGCCCCCTATTTATGTGCGTCATGAAGTGGTACATAACAAATTTGTGGTGGATGGTTTACGCCAGCGTGGAGCGGTATTTGTTGATGAATTAAATGAAGTACCCGACGATTGTATTGTTATTTTTTCCGCCCACGGTGTTGCTCAATCGGTGCGCAAAGAGGCGGATCGGCGTGGTCTTAAAGTTTTTGATGCGACTTGCCCATTAGTGACTAAAGTCCATATGGAAGTTACTCGTGCCAGTAAAAAAGGAGTGGAATGCATTCTGATCGGGCATCAGGGGCATCCGGAAGTGGAAGGCACTATGGGGCAATACAGTAACCCGAAAGGGGGAATTTATCTGGTTGAATCCGCTGATGATGTCGATAAATTGCAAGTGAACGATGCCAGTCGTTTGTATTATTGTAGTCAAACCACCCTGTCGGTCGATGATACCGCAGATGTGATTGATGCTCTTCGGGCTAAATTTCCAGCTATTGAAGGGCCGCGCAAAGATGATATTTGTTATGCCACCCAAAACCGTCAAGATGCAGTAAGAGAATTGGCGGGTCAATGTGATTTAATGTTGGTGGTAGGCTCAACCAATAGCTCTAATTCTAATCGTTTAAGGGAGTTGGCCTTAAAGATGGGGACTTCCGCTTATTTAATTAACGATGCTGAATGTATTCAAACCCAGTGGTTAGATGGCGTTGCTAATGTGGGAGTGACGGCGGGCGCTTCAGCTCCGGATGTGCTAGTTAACGGCGTGGTCGAAAAGTTGAAAATGCTAGGTGCCAGCGAAGCAATAGAAGTGACGGGACGTCCTGAGAATATTGAATTTGCGGTCCCCAAAGAACTTCAAATTAAAATGTTGTAACGGATTAACTGCCGTTTAAACCTTATTCCGATAAATTTTACTTACCCGTCTGATCTTTTGATGGATTAGATGGGCATCATTGTCAGTTTTATACCTTTGACATTGAATTGATAACCAAACCTTGAGCAGATTCAGCTAATCTATAACTATCGTATTAGGCTAATTTCGGCCGATACTACCTAGATAGCATAAATTCGACATAGGTTTTCCAATGAGTGGGTTTTCAGTTCAAGACAATCATTGCAGCATGTCATCACCCTATTATCCGCCAATCTCTGCTCAGCGTGGGGTGGGGATGATCGAAGTGTTGGTGACATTATTTATACTAGCCATTGGTATGCTTGGTGTGGCCTCATTGCAATTTGTCGGAGCGTTTTCAAATGCCGATGCATTGAATCGCTCCAACGCCGTACTTGTTGCTCAGCAAATGGCGGAAAAGCTAAGAGCGAATAGTTACGTCTCAGCCACCGCTAGCGGCCCGGTGGTAGATAATAATTATTTTGATCCTGATCTATATAATTTTGAATCTTTGAGCTGTGGTTCTTCAGCGGCACCTTGGCAGTGTTTTTGTCGACAGATTCCTGCCAGCATTCCTGATTGTAATACCAATACCTGTACAACTGCTGAGTTAGCCCAATTTGATAGCTGGCAAATGTCATGTGCTGCCAGCAAAATTAACCCCAGTGTAAGACTAAGTCTGACTTGTAATGATAATAATGCGGCTGATGCCGATGCTTGCAGTGTCGGTTCAATACATCGGATTATGTTGACTTGGCCGGTAGAAAACTGGCAGAACATTGATCGTAAGTTAAACGCGGTGTGCAATCCGAATGCGAATGCTGAGCCTCTTGATTGCGTTGTGCTTGATGTGGTGCTGTAGATGAAGACTCAACGTTTATCTCAAACCGGTTTTAGCTTAATTGAACTCATGATTGCCTTGGTGCTGGGATTGATGATTACCGGTGCGATTGTACAAGTGCTGGTGAGTAATCAGGTTACTGAGAGGCTCAATCGTTCCATGGCATCGACTCAGGAAAGTGGCCGCTTTATCATGACAAGGCTACGTGCAGAATTACTGACTGCTGGTCGTTATGATCCCATTGATCCAAATTTAAATCGCAGTGTCGATATTGTTCCCGAAGCTTCATTTGTACAAAACCATCCCATTATTTTACCCGGTGACTTTGCCAATGCCCTTACGTTGGGTTCAACACAAGGCGCTTCAGGAGCAAATGATACCTTAGTGGCCGGAATGCAGGGAGGACAAGATTGCCGCGGCTATAAGCTGGGGTATCTGGGAGCGGAAGAGTTTTACGTTGTGAATGAATATTTCGTTGAAGACAACAAACTCAAATGTCGTGGTTTTGATGGACGGGTATTGCGGGGGCAACGTGCTGCGGTAGGCAACAATGGGGATGCGGCATTTACCTTATTAGATGATGTATATAGTTTCCAAGTGGTTTATGGCGTGACCAATTCAGCGGTGGCGGCAGATAATTCGGCTCGGCCGGTGCGTTATGTTACGGCTAATCAACTTGCGGCTGAAATCGCGGGCGGTAGTCAGGTGGTTGCTATTCAAATTGCTATTTTGCTCAAAGGAGAAGGGCAAGTTTATATCGATCAAGTTTCAACCTTCAAATTATTAAACGAAGCCGAAATTACCCCGTCGGATCATGGTTTGTATAAACAATTCGATACCACTATTAGTTTTCGCAATGTTAAAAATTTTCTTCGGAGTAAAAAAATATGAATGCTATTCCGCTGAAACAGCAAGGGATAGTGCTAGTTTTCGCCTTGCTGGTGTTACTAAGCCTGACTATCTTGGGGGTTTCATCAGTAAGTTCCAGTTTAATGCAAAGTAAAATGGCGCAGTCCATGGAATCCTATAATTTAGCCTTTGACGCCGCTGAAGCGGGCCTGGGTGGCGTTATTTTTGAGTCGGAAGATTTAGCTATTTTAGCTAATGATGCTCTGCCTGATCCGCTTACTCAAGCTCGTCAAAATGCAGCAATCGATCCCGCTACTGAAGCATTGAGTTGTTTTGATACTGCCACGTGGACAAATCGTCGTCTGACTAGCGCTGGAGTTCAATCTGGTGCACAGAATAATGCTGCCGGCACTTACAGCAATAGCCCTGCAATCAATAGTTGGTCCAGTACAGCCTTTGTGGGTGAAAGGGCCTGCTTAGGTTCCAGTAATGTGGTTGGTGGCAGCAATATCACTTGTCACTATTTTATGGTGAGAGGTTGTGGTCAAGTAGAAGGCGCTGGTTATGCGGTAGCTAATTCGTTGAATGTTTCTGTTTTTGCACCTGCGACAAACGGGGGGTAGGAAAACTATGTACCAGAATAAATTTAAAGTGGCATCAGCATTCTTTGCTGCAATATTATCAGCGATGATTAGTTTTACTGCTCAAGCGGATGATATAGAAATCTATCTCGGAGTGGGTGGAAATCAACTCACTTATAACCCTAACGTACTGTTTATTATGGATAGTTCAGGCAGTATGGCAGGTAAGGATGGCACCTATGAATCTCGCCTGTTACGGGTGCAAAATGCCCTAAAAGATGCATTGCGATCTGCCACTAATATCAATGCAGGGTTAATGCGTTTTTCTGATTATGGTGGACCCATTCTCTATCCTGTTCGTCCTATTGATTCTCCCGTTGAGCCAGAAATTGTCACGTCGGTAGCGGCATCAGGTGATGATGCCTATCAGGAATCTAGCTCGGTGAATGTCACCTATGATCGCGTGAAAATTGTCGAAGGTACGGGCACCGTCACGAGTGGTTTTCGTTTTTCGCAGTTACAAATTCCTCGTGGGGCGGTGATCTCTTCTGCTTATTTGCGATTGGCGTCTGATGGTTTCAACAGCTCACCGGCAAATATTCGTTTTACAGCTGAAGCGGTTGGTGATTCAGCTGGATTTAGTTCAGCTACCAACAACATCAGCACACGAACTAAAACGGCAGCGCAGATTGACTGGAATAGCAATAATGACTGGCCGACCAGCAATGAACAATTTGTTACGCCAGATATTGGGGCGGTGATCCAAGAAGTGGTCAATAGAAGCGACTGGTGTGGGGGTAATGCATTAAGTTTGATTATTGAAGGAACAGGTTCGAGTGGTGGCAGTAATCGTTATATCAAATCTTATGACGAAGGCACTGGTTTAGGCGCAGAATTAGTGGTGTCTTATGACAAAGCTTCAGCGACAGGATGTGTGTCAGGTGATATGTATTTTCAGGTCGACACCCAAAATAATAATGCTGAAGAGCAATCTAATGGTTATCAGAATACCGGAGACGAATTAACTTTTAACGACAGTAACAATGACTATGTGGGAGTACGTTTTGATAATGTGACTATTCCACAAAATGCAGTGGTTGAAGAGGCGTACCTGACGTTTACGGCCTATCAGAATCGTTATGGTAGCGCTTCGTTTGACATAGCTGCTGTCGATGAGGGTGATCCAAACGATTTTTATCCTTACCCAAGACGATTATTAAGGAATAAACCAAAAACTTCCTCCGTAACTTGGTCAGGCCTTCCCAATTGGTATCGTAACAATACCTATCAGAGTCCATCATTAGTTAATCAAGTCCAGACCTTGGTAGATCGAGGCGATTGGGCATCAGGCAACGCCATGATGTTTGTTTTGTCTAATTTTAACGGTAACCGAGGCGCTTATTCCTATAACGGTAAACCTTCCGGGGCGCCTCAGCTTAGAATTAAGTTTCAGGGCAATGCGATCCCGGCCACGGTAGCGACGGTGCGTGATCATTTATTAAATAAGGTCGATGAATTGTCATCGGATGGTTTAACACCGATTGTCGATACCCTATATGAGGCGGTTAACTATTACGGTGGACGGGATGTGTATTATGGCAGGCAACGCGGAACGTCAGGTGTCAGCAGCAGTGTTCGTCGTAATACCAGAGTAAGTAACCGTTTATCTTATACCGGAGATGATTCGGTTTTACCTTACGGTTGTTCGGAAGATAATCTAAATGACAGTGATTGTATTAATGAATACATTCCTTCTGGAGCCACTTATATTTCGCCGGTTACGGATCTCCAATGTCAAACCAATAACCACATAGTATTGCTGTCTGACGGTGAAGCAAATAATAACCATAGTGTTAACGAGATAGAGTCCTTACTGGGTAAGTCATGCTCTAACGCCAGCAGTGGCGAAAAGTGTGGTATCGATCTGGTTAAAAATATTAGTAAGAAAAGTGAGTCGGTTATTGATGCGCGAGTGATTACCCATACCATCGGCTTTGCGGCTAATTCCACCGCTAACAACTTTTTGAGCCAACTTGCGTTGCAGGGCGGTGGCGGATTCTATACTGCCAACGATAGTGTTCAATTATTAACGGCATTCGAAAGCATTTTGAAAAGCGTAAAAGATGTCAACGCCACTTTCGTTTCGCCTGGTGTGGCGGTTAACCAGTTAAACCGACTGACTCACCGTGATGAACTTTATTTTGCCCTGTTTAAACCAGCTGAAGGAACCGCTTGGCCGGGCAACCTGAAAAAATACAAAATAGCCGGAAACTTGATTAAAGATAAAAATGGTCAAGCTGCGGTGGATGACGGGACTGGATTCTTCAAAGACACTGCGCATAGTTATTGGTCGACTTTGGCGGACGGCAGTGATGTTCGTGATGGGGGGGCCGCTAATCGTCTGGATTTAAGCCGAGCTGTCTATACGTTTAGTGGTACGGGCAATATTGCTACGTTAAGTAATAGACTCAATGAAAATAACAATTCTATTACCACAACCGATTTGAATATTGATACCCAGCCCAACCCAACAGATTTACGTGATGTGTTACTAAAGTGGGCACGTGGAGTTGATGTTAAAGATGATGATGATGATGGATCGACAACTGATGCCCGTTTACAGATGGGCGATCCCATTCATTCCCAACCCGTTATTGTTAACTATGGTGCTAACGATAGCGCCATTATGGTCGCGACTAATCAAGGCTATTTACATTCATTTGATCCGGAAACCGGTGATGAAAACTTTGCGGTTATTCCTAAGGAGTTGTTACCGAATCTATATGATTTCTATCAGAACAATTCATCGTTTAATCATATCTATGGGATGGATGGGGATATGGTGCTACGCGAGACGTCTTCGACAAAATATTTGTATGTCGGTATGCGCCGTGGCGGTAGAAATTATTATGCCTTTGATATTACCAATAAGACCTCACCATCGTTGGCCTTTAAAATAGAAGGAGGACAAGGACAGTTTGCCAAGTTGGGACAAAGCTGGTCTAAACCGACGGTAACCAAAGTGAATATTGGCGGCAGTGTTAAAACCGTATTGATATTTGGTGGCGGTTACGATGAAGATCAGGATAACCGTTTGTTGCGTGGTCCCGATGCCATGGGAAATGCGGTGTATATAGTGGATGCTGATACGGGCAACTTACTTTGGTCAGCCAGTAATAACGGGGCTAATATGAACCTTGCGGATATGCAATACAGTATCCCAGCAAGAATATCGGTTATCGATCGTGATAGTGATGGAATTGCTGATCATTTGTATGTAGTTGATATGGGCGGACAAATATTCCGTTTGGATATACATAATGGTGAGTCAGTCGCTAATTTGGTCACAGGGGGACTATTGGCAAGCCTGGCAAATGACGGTGATGCGACTGAAAATCGGCGTTTCTTTTATGCTCCCGATGTGTCAGAAATTAGTCTTGCCGATGAGCACTATTATGCGGTGGCGATTGGTTCTGGCTATCGTGCTCATCCACTGAATGTAGAGATTAAAGACAATATTTATATGATTAAGGACAGTGGTGTATTTTTGAAGGATACCAATGGTAACTACAGTTTACCGGCGGCGCCATTTACGGCTGCAGATTTATATGATGCTACCGCGCATGCATTAACAACAGGGAGTGCGGCTAGCCAAGCGTTGGAAGCGGCAGCGTTTTCGAATAAACATGGTTGGTTAATTAGTTTAGGTAGTGGTGGTGAAAAAGTATTAGCTACACCACTAATATTGAATTACAAATTATTCTTTACCAGTTATGTACCAGCACAGATCAGCGCCAGTTTATGCGCTCCACCAAGCGGTAATAGTCGAGCTTATTTAGTTGAACTGATTAATGGTAATGCGGTGACCGACTTGAATCATAATAACGTTGACGAGCATGCAGACCGTTTTGTTGATTTACAGCAAACGGGGATTGCACCAGAGACTAAAGTGTTGATTGAAGATCCGACCCATCCTGTAGTTTGTTTGGGTACCGAGTGTGGATCAATCGTTAAAGAAGTGGATGCAGATGGTGATGAAATTGCCTGTACGACCCAGTTGGATTGTTTGGCAGAAAATATTTATGGTCGGCTTGAACGCGTGCAGAAAAGTGCCTGGAAAACAGAAACGGAGAGACAGTAATGAAAATGAAAGGATTTACCCTAATTGAACTTATGATTGTGGTGGCGATTGTTGGCATTATTGCTTCTATTGCTTATCCATCTTATTTAGGCTTTGTTAAAAACGGAAAACGAAGTGCGGCTCAAGCAGACTTAATGGCGTTGGCAGCGGCAATGCAACGACATAAAGCGGGTAACTTTAGTTATAAAGGTGCTGCCTCTGGTGGTGGTGATACTGGATCTCCGGCCGTTTTTCACACTTACTCACCTTCGAATGAGCCAGCCGCGAACAAACAATATAACCTGGTCATCGCGACTGTTAATGCCAGCGGCAGTAGTTATTCCTTGACCGCAACCCCGGTTTCAGGAACATCTCAAGCTGATGATGGTGTGTTGTATTATTTCAGTGATGGTCGTAAAGGCTGGGATAAAAATGACGATGGGACGTTAGCAAACAGTGAATATTGTTGGAAATGTTAGTCTAATCTAATCGTTTTAAGCGGGTTAACAGCAAGTGATTCTTGCTGTTAACTACAATCTAGAGGATTACCTGAATTATCTTCGTATATCCCGTCATTGTTACTGTCATCACTGGTTTTTACCCTTCCTTGTAAGCTAACGGTTAGCGCTCTGGCAAACTTCGCTTCTTTACTGTCGTGACAAATTAAAATAGTCGCAGGAGAGGCTGTAACACCGGTAGCGCTAAAACGGATGGGTAAGGCCGGACCGGTAGTAATAATGGTCCCTTCATTAATTTCTGTTCCCGCTAAAATATCTTCATTAGCATTACGGGTACCATCAGCATTGGCATCGATAAATACCATTTTGGCATTACTCCAGTCCGTGCTGCAGTCTGTGAAGTCTTGACTGGGGCAAATAATAGTGGTGGTTTGTTCGTTGACTGCTGTCGAGCGTGCATATTGGATCATGGAGCTGACTTCATTTATTTGCGAAATCACTCGGTTTTTTACCAGCATGTCGCGCATATTGGGCCCAACTACGGTGATTAAAATAGCCACGATTGCAATGGTAATAAGCAGTTCTACAAGGGTTAGTCCATACTGTTTTTTCACTGATGGCATCCTGATTTACAATAATAGAACTATACAATACATCATAATGGTTAAATGATGGGTATGTAGACGGTTTATCGAGTAGTGTGGTTGATACCCAATAGAACCTAGAATAAATAGCCGTTATAAATATTCATTTGTTTTATAGATAGTAAAGCATAATAAGTAAAAATTTTTTATGATATGCATCAATACATAATTGGCCGAGAGTGATTTAAAGATGAAGGTGGAAGATATTATTCAGGAAATGCGAGTATTGCCGCAAATCGATGTTGAGTATGAAATTAATCGCAGAGTGAATTTTATTAAACAGCACTTACATCTTTCTGGGCTGAAAACGCTAGTATTGGGGATTAGTGGCGGAATTGATTCCTGTACGTTAGGGCGTTTAGCACAGATAGCCGTCGATCAGTTAAACAGTGATGGGGCTTCGAAATATCAGTTTGTTGCTGTTAGATTACCTTATCATGTGCAAGCTGATGAACATGATGCGCAACTTAGTATTGATTTTATTAAGCCGAGTAAGAATATTATGGTTAACGTTCAACCCGGAGCCGATGGAGTGCATTTGGCCACTTGCCAGGCATTGCAGGATTGCTTGCCGGACAGTGAAACGAAACAAGACTTTGTAAAAGGTAATGTTAAAGCGCGAATTCGGATGGTCATTCAATATGAAATTGCCGGTCTTTTAGATGGATTGGTGTTAGGCACCGATCATTCAGCGGAAAATATTACCGGCTTTTATACTAAATATGGTGATGGGGCTTGTGATTTAGCGCCATTGTTTGGCTTAAATAAACGTCAAGTTAGACAGATTGCCAGAACGTTAGGCGCTCCTGCCAGTCTAATTGATAAAGCCCCAACTGCAGATTTGGAAAGTTTGACTCCACAAAAAGCCGATGAAGATGCTTTGGGATTAAGTTACGAAGAAATTGATGACTTTCTGGAAGGTAAGAAAGTTACAGCTCATGTTAATGAAAAACTATTAAATATTTATCAGCGCACTCAACATAAGCGCCAACCTATACCAACAATTTACGATTAATAACCTCTAGGAGTCTTTTTGTGAAAAAAATTGAAGCCATTATTAAACCATTCAAAATGGATGATGTACGAGAAGCATTAGCCGAAATCGGTATCACCGGTATGACGGTGACGGAGGTCAAAGGTTTTGGTCGTCAGAAAGGTCATACTGAGTTATATCGTGGAGCCGAGTATCAAGTCGATTTTTTGCCTAAGGTAAAAGTGGATCTGATCGTGAATGAAGAACAAGTCGACCGTGCAGTAGAAACTATTATTCAATCGGCTAAAACCGGTAAAATTGGTGACGGTAAAATATTTGTTTATGATGTTGAACGTGTGGTTCGTATCCGTACCGGTGAAGAAAACGAAGATGCAGTATAAGTTAATTATAGATTTTGCTGTCTGTTAAAAAACAAAAGCGCTATTTAGCGCTTTTGTTTTTTTGATACCAGATAATTACCCTGCGTAGCTACTATCAGGGAAATTCAGTTTAAGTGTTTTAAGGGCATTTTGTTTTAATTCTGCCAAATCCAGTTGGTCGTAACATTCCACCATAATTTCCAGCGCTTCTTGCAGTTGTGGAGTATCAGAATAATATTCCAATACATATTGACCTCGGTTAGCGGCAGCAACATAAGCGGAACGTTTCATATAGTAGCGGGCAATCGCAATCTCATGTTTAGCTAATTGGGATTTGATATACACCATCCGCTTTTGCGCATCAGCAACGTATTTACTTTCAGGAAATTTCTCGATTAACGTGCGAAAATCATCAAAAGCTTGCCGTGCATGGCTGGGATCACGATCAGAACGATCTATGCCCACTAAATCCTGAAATAAGTTTTTATCGACATCCATATTCACCAATCCACGCATATAGTAGGCATAGTCCACATCGGAATGGTTAGGATTCAGTCGGGTAAAACGATCAATTGTGGCTATCGCCTGATCGGTTTTACCGGTTTTGTAATAGGTGTAAATCAAATCAAGTTGAACCTGATGGGAGAAGGGTCCAAATGGATAGCGCGAATCTAATGCGCTCAACGCTTCCGTTGCACCGTTGAAATTACCCAGTTCCATTCGCTCTTTAGCCTGAGCATATAAGGCTTCGGGGCCTTGATTTTTAAGCATTGCATCTTCTTCCGGGGAGCTAGAGCAACCGGATAAAGCGATCAAGCCCAATGTGAAGGCAACATAATATAAATTGATATTTTTACTCATTTTGACTCTTATTGTTTATCGCGATTCTGTGCGATGAAAAATTCAGTTAGAATGTATGACTTAATCACCGCATTCTACCCCACCGAATTGGGCTATGCACATTTTAATCTGAAAATTGGCGATATACCCATGCATGACCATATAGAATTAGGCGCGACGGTTCCCGAACATTTGTTTGGTAAACGATTGGATCAGGGATTAGCCGAAATGTTCCCTGATTATTCACGTTCCAGAATAAAAAGTTGGATACTAGCTGGCCAAGTTAATGTTGATGGCCACGTTAATGATCGCCCAAGAGATAAACTTGTTGGTGGTGAATCTATCATTATTCAGGCCTTGATAGAACAACAGCAACAACATCAACCAGAAGCGATTGAATTAAATATTGTTTTTGAAGATGATCATATTATGGTGATCAATAAGCCAGCCGATTTAGTTGTACATCCAGGAGCGGGGAATGGTGATGGGACTGTTCTAAACGCCCTGTTGGCCCATGTGCCAGAAATTGGACGTGTGCCTCGAGCCGGTATTGTACATCGTCTTGATAAAGACACTACCGGATTGATGGTGATTGCTAAAACAATTGCGGCACAGACCCATTTAGTCGAACAATTGCAAGCTAGAGAAATCAGTCGTGAATATGAAGCGGTAATTTGCGGTACGATGGTGGCTGGTGGTACGGTAGAGGCACCTATTGGTCGTCATCCTTCCAAGCGCACCAGCATGGCTGTAAGAGAAATGGGCAAACCAGCCACGACGCATTATCGTATTAAAGAAAAGTTTCGGGCTCATACCCATTTACGGCTGAAGTTGGAAACCGGCAGAACGCACCAAATTCGCGTACATATGGCACACTTACGCCATCCAATAGTGGGCGACCAGCTTTATGGTGGTAGACCTAGACCGCCTAAAGCAGCGAGTGCAGAACTAGTTGACATATTACGTAGTTTTCGTCGTCAGGCGTTGCATGCTGCTCAATTAGAATTGGAACATCCGGTTACCGGTGAATGGTTAAAATGGCAAGCACCCTTGCCGCAGGATTTTGCTCGTTTACTCGATGTATTGAGAGAAGACAGTATTCAACATCCGGATTATTCTGTTTCGCCATGATACAGCCAAACTGGTCTGTTCCAGCTAATATTCGTGCTTATACTTCTACTCGGCAAGGAGGGGTAAGCACTGAACCCTATACAAGTATGAATATCGCCACGCATGTGGGGGATAATGAAAATGACGTGATGATTAATCGTTCACGCTTAATTAATGATCGGAACATTAATTGGTTAAATCAAACCCATAGTAATATCGCGATTGAGCTTTTTGCTAATAATTCTCACGTTCACGATGCGGATGCGAGTTTTACTCATCAAGCCAATGTGGTTTGTGCGGTAATGACTGCTGATTGTTTACCTGTTTTGCTGGCGAATACGACATCAGGTACGGTAGCCGCAATTCATGCTGGGTGGCGGGGGTTGGCTGAGGGCGTCATTGAAAATACTATTACTGCGATGGCGGTTAACAATACCGATATTCACGCGTGGTTAGGGCCGGCAATTGGTGCGACGGTCTTTGAAGTAGGAGAAGAGGTAAAACAAGCGTTTTCCATTGATGAGCAGGCGTTTTTTAAAACCCAATTGGAACCACAAAAATATATGGCTGATATATACCAGATTGCTCGCTGTCGCTTGCAACGTTTAGGTGTTGTTAATATTTCTGGTGGCGAATACTGCACTTATACTCAGCCTGATTTATTCTATTCTTATCGCCGTGATGGTCAAACGGGTCGCATGGTCTCTTATATTTGGTTTGAGTAACTAGTTGATTCATTTTTTGATATAGATCAAATTTAGTTAGTTACCGTCGCTTGAATAACTTACCTAAGCACCCATTTTATAATTATTAAAAGGTCTCAGCAGGTAACTAAATATGCGTTCTGACAGATTGACTAGTAAATTCCAGATGGCGATTTCTGATGCACAATCCTTGGCATTAGGGCGTGATCATCAATATATCGAACCGGTTCATTTAATGATGGCAATGATGAATCAGGAAGGGGGCTCGGTTCGACCTTTAATGGATCAGGCTAAGGTTAATGTAAATAGTTTACGTTCTGCTTTAGCCGAGGCTATTGAGCGCTTGCCGCATGTGGATGGTACCGGTGGTGATGTCCAGTTTGGTAAAGAAACTGTCGTATTACTCAACTTGACGGATAAGATCGCCCAGAAGCGCAAAGATCAATATATTACCTCTGAAATTTTTGTCTTAGCGGCGACGGAAGATAAAGGTAAGTTAGGTGAAATACTACGCCAGTTAGGTGCCACAGCAGAAAATATTTCCAAAGCCATCGAAAAAATTAGAGGCGGCGAAGCCGTCACTGATGCTAATGCCGAAGATGTGCGTCAGGCCTTAGAAAAATTCACCTTGGATCTGACTGAAAGAGCAGAACAAGGAAAACTTGACCCGGTAATTGGTCGCGATGACGAAATTCGTCGCACTATTCAGGTGTTGCAGCGCAGAACCAAAAACAATCCCGTATTAATTGGTGAACCTGGAGTCGGAAAAACGGCCATCGTAGAGGGGCTAGCCCAGCGGATTATTAATGGTGAAGTGCCTGAAGGGCTAAAAAATAAACGGGTCTTATCGTTGGATATGGGCTCATTAGTTGCTGGAGCTAAATATCGGGGTGAATTTGAAGAGCGTTTAAAAGCGGTACTGAATGAATTAGCTAAAGAAGAAGGCAAAGTCATTCTGTTTATTGATGAATTACATACGATGGTGGGGGCTGGTAAAGGCGAAGGGGCAATGGATGCTGGTAATATGCTCAAACCTGCATTAGCCCGCGGTGAACTGCATTGTGTGGGGGCCACTACCTTAGATGAATACCGTCAGTATATTGAAAAAGATGCTGCATTAGAGCGTCGCTTCCAGAAAGTGCAAGTAGATGAACCTAATGTGGAAGATACTATTGCTATTCTGCGCGGCTTAAAAGAACGTTATGAGTTACACCATTCGGTTAATATTACGGATCCCGCAATTGTTGCTGCAGCGACTTTGTCACATCGATATATCAGTGATCGCCAACTTCCAGATAAAGCCATTGATTTAATCGATGAGGCTGCATCCAGCATTCGTATGCAAATAGATTCAAAGCCAGAAGAAATGGATCGTTTAGAGCGCCGTATTATTCAGCTCAAGCTGGAGGAGCAAGCTTTGGCTAAAGAAACCGATGAAGCCAGCCATAAGCGTCTTGAGATTATTGAACAGGAGCGCGAACAGCTAGAATTTAAATTTGTTGAGTTAGAAAAAATATGGGTTGCCGAAAAATCGGCAATGCAAGGCACACAACACATCAAATCGGAATTGGAGCATGCCAAACTGGATCTGGAGATTGCCAGACGCGCCAGTGATTTGAGCCGTATGTCTGAATTACAATATGGCCGTATCCCAGAATTGGAGTTGCAGTTAGAACAAGCATCAGATGCACAAAATCAGGAATTACATTTACTTAAAAATAAAGTCACTGAAAATGAAATTGCTGATGTACTGTCTCGCTGGACAGGCATACCGGTATCAAAGATGCTGGAAGGTGAGGTTGACAAGTTACTGCGTATGGAAGAGGCATTACACGCCAGAGTGGTAGGGCAAAACGAAGCGGTTGAAGCGGTATCAAATGCGATACGTCGTACCCGTGCCGGTTTAGCTGATCCTAATCGTCCTATTGGCTCGTTTTTGTTTCTCGGTCCTACTGGAGTGGGTAAAACTGAGCTATGCAAAGCATTGGCTGGTTTTATGTTTGATACCGAAGATGCGATGGTACGTATCGATATGTCAGAATTTATGGAGAAGCACTCAGTAGCACGTTTAGTTGGGGCTCCTCCTGGCTATGTGGGGTATGAGGAAGGGGGATATTTAACTGAAGCGGTTAGACGTAAGCCGTATTCAGTGATATTGCTTGATGAAGTAGAAAAAGCACATCCAGATGTATTCAATATTTTATTGCAGGTATTGGATGACGGACGTTTAACGGATGGGCAAGGTAGAACCGTTGATTTTAAAAATACGGTTATTATTATGACGTCAAATCTAGGTTCAGATGTTATTCAAGAACTTAATGATGAAGCCCATTATGAAATGATGAAACGTCGTGTTTTGGATGTTGTTGCCCAGAACTTTCGCCCAGAGTTCATTAACCGAATTGATGATACGGTAGTATTCCACCCACTTGATAGCTCGCAAATCAAACAAATTGCCAGTATTCAGTTGAGTGGCTTAAAAAATCGTTTAATCCAAAAAGGGTATCAACTTGAGGTGTCTGAGCAGGCATTAAATAAATTAGCAGAAGCTGGATTCGATCCTGTATATGGAGCAAGACCGCTTAAAAGAGCTATTCAGCAGCAGATTGAAAACCTATTAGCACATAGAATATTGTCAGGGACGATTCTACCTAACAGTACTATTCATTTAAGTGCAGATGATGTTGGCTTTTTGATTGAATAATGAACCGGTACAGTCACGGTGTTTATTTTAAATCGTGACTGTACTCTAATGCTTCGTTTGACAAATATTAACTACTTCAAATTATCTAATAGCAGTACAGCATCTTCGAATTCTGGATAGGTGTCAGCTTGCGTAGCGATTTTTAATTGATTAATTGCTTCTTCGTTACGATCCAGTTTGAATAAAGTATGTCCTAAATGGTATCTAATTTCCGGATTTTTGGAATCCAATACATAGGCTTCTCTTAAATAGGCTAGCGCATCAGTAAACTTTTGTTGTCTGGCTAGTATCCAGCCAAATGTATCGAGTAAAGCTGGATTCTTATTGCCACCATTATCTAATGCGAGTTTCGCTGTTTGGTAAGCTTTATCCAAATCACTTTGGGCATAAATATTCGCTAAGTTATTTAAAATGGCAGCAGATAAATGGTATTCATCAGTTTCTAGTAGCTTTTTATAGTGCTGGGTTGCAAGTGCCCATTCATCATTATCAAGGTAGGCATCGGCTAATAGCTTGCGTTTCCAGTTTGATGTTGGATCTTTTATTAGCAAATCTTCAAGGGTATTGGAAAAGACTTTTTGTCCATAGCCCTCTTTTGTAAGCATGTATAATTTTACGATAGCCACTTTATTTTCGGGAGCTATGAGAATTGCTTTGACGTACTCTTTTACTGCTTTCTGCTTATCTTTCAAGTGGTTAGCTAAATCCCCTTTCAAGACGTAAAGTTCTGCAGTATTGGCATCAACTTTAGCGAGTTCTGAAATCAGTTGCTTAGTTTCATCTGGCTTATTTTCAATTAGAGACAATCTTGCGAGATCTATTTTGGCGTTGTAATGATCTGCAGACAGGGATAACACTTTATTAAGCGTTTTCCTTGCCCCCTGTAAGTCATTGGCTTTGATTTGATGAGAGGCTAATAAGTGCAGCTTAGCCGGATCACTCAGCCATAATTCGTATATAACAGTAAAATTCGATTTGGCACTTTCTGAGTTTCGCATTGCCGAATATATGCGAGCTTGCTGAAGCAGTAACGTGGCATTTAAGCGATCATTTTGAAGCAATCGTGAAACAATTAATAATGCATCAGACCAACGATTTTGGGCCATATAAATTGCAGATAATTTGCGATTGGCAGCAATATCGCTTGGGTAATAATTCAGTAATTTGTTTATCCATGATTCAGCAGCGTTTAGGTCATTTGTTTCTATAGCAAGGTCTGCCAATTCTAATAGAGTAGCTTTGTGCGACGGAGTCTGACTGATTATACCTGAAAGGGTTGCTTGAGCTTGAGCATAGTCATGGTTATTTTTGTATATTAATGCCGTGTTATAAGTCGCACTAATATTATCCGGTTTAATAGCGAGTACTTTTTTTAATACAGTACGAGCATTATCATATTCTGAGTTTGCAATCATTACAGCTGCGAGGAGATTTAGCGCATCGATGTTTTTTTCATCTTGTTCCAGCAATCTATTTGTAATGTTTCGTGCCTTGTCTAGTTGTCCATTGTTTAATAGCAATTTTCCCTTTAATAATAAAAACTGCTGATTGGGGGCCGCAGTCGTAATAGAGTTTAGAGTTGCTAACGCAATACCATGTTGACCTTTAAGGTCATATATTCGTGCTTGAGTAAACAATAAAGCAGGATCATCAGGAAAATGACTGGATAATTTTTTTTGAATATTTTCGGCTCTAAACAAATTATTTTCATGAATATATAGTTGAATTAACAATAGTCCTAATTCAAGATTTTTATTTACAATGTTGGGCTTGTCTTCAAGCAGTAAAATGGCTTGATCATATTGGTTAGAGTTAATATAAATATGAGCCAGTATTTTTAGCGCATTCGGATCTCCTGCACTCTCCTCGATATGTTTGAGTAACAACTTTTGTGAGGTTTCTATATTACCTTGCATCAGCTCGGCAATACCTCTGACCATTGTGGTATTTCTGTCATACAGCATGGTTGAAGGATCGAGTAATGACATCTCCTGACTTAACTTGGCCAAAATACCTTTGGCCAGTTCTGACTTGCCTTCGTTGCTTAAATACCAGGCTTCAATTAGTGTCGCTGTAGGATCATTTGGTGTTTGCTCTAGTATTACATCATTTAGTTTCCGAGCTTGCTCCAATTGTCCTGTTGATAGGTAACTTAATGTCAGACTGCGAAGTATTTTAGGATCTTGATTATCAATATTGTAAGCCTTGAGAAAGCAGCTAAGGGCTTGTTTTTGGTCTTGTTGCTTGAGAGCTAATTCTCCCTTTAAATACCATGTTTTTTCATTATTTGGTTCGATGTTTAATGAATGTTCTATAATTGATTCTGCTTCTTTCAGCATTCCCTTACTGACATATAAAGTTGCTAAAGTATTTAGGGATCGGGTGTCATCCGGAAACAGTTGCTGTGCTTGTTTAAATTCAAACTCGGCTAAATCGGGCTGAGATGTAATAAGGTATGCCTGCCCTCGCAATAGATGCCATTCAAACTTCCCTTCTTTTGTTAGGTTATAGTATTGATCTTCATAGGAAAGAAGCTTATCCACTTTCTTTTGCACTATTAGACTTGTCCCCAGCAAAGGAAGAACAAGATTAATGTCTGCACCCATTTCTAAAGATTGAGTTAACTCTTGTTCCGCCGCGGCGACATTACCGCTATTAAAATAAACTTTACCGAGTAATAGTTTGGAAGGTAGATGAGTCGGATTTATTTGAATTGAATTTTTTAGATGGATAAATGCTTCATCAGTGTTGCCTGAATTATATGCTTTTAAAGCTAATTCGTAGTGATTAACAGCCTCAATTGAAAAGGCTTGGCTACTAAATAAAAGTGCCAAGCCTAATATACTAAATATAACTTTCATTTTTAGTGAACAAACCTTTAATAATGCTTTATTTGTCTACACTATGAAAAACAGTGTACAAGAGCAATTAACTTTGTTGTTTTTTACGTACTCTAGTCAATGATAACAATCCAAGAGCAAATAATGCCATTACACCGGGTTCTGGGACATCTGTTGTATTTCCTTCCCGAGTAGTGGTGGTCACACTAGTCAATTTAAAACCATCATTACCATAACCATTGTTGAAAAGGGTTCCAAATTCAGGATTATAAGCCCCAATTAACCAATATTTAGATGTCACTCCCCCACCAACAGATTGGTATTGGGTGGTAGTAACATCGGCATATTGACCAATCGATTGCCATCCTTGTCCTACAATACTTGACCAAGATGACCCATCAATACT